>DASYLQ010000225.1:0-1515 GCA_036009485.1 Janthinobacterium sp. | reverse complement strand
ATCCAGCAGCAGGACGTTGGCGCCGGATTTCAGCATCTTGGCAAGGTGGACGCGGTTGCGTTCACCGCCCGACAGGTCGCCGACCTTTTTCTGTTGGCTGGTGCCGGTGAAGTTGAATGCTGCAACGTAAGCGCGTGAAGGCATATCGACCCGGCCCAGCTTGATAATGTCTTCGCCGTTCGAGATTTCCTCCCACACCGATTTCTTGCCGTCGAGCGAATCGCGGCTCTGGTCGACATAGCCGAGCTTGACAGTTTCGCCGACCCGCAGCGCACCGCCGTCGGGCTTCTCGCCGCCGGTGATCATGCGGAACAGCGTGGTCTTGCCCGCGCCGTTCGCGCCGATGACGCCGACGATGCCGCCGGGCGGCAGCTTGAAATTCAGGCCGTCTATCAGCAGCACATCGCCATACCCCTTGGACAGGGTTTCGGCGGTGATGACCGTGTCGCCGAGGCGCGGCGGCACGGGGATGACGATCTGCGCTTCGCGCTGGGTGACTTTCTGAGACTGGGACAGCAGTTCCTCGTACGCGTTGACGCGCGCCTGCGATTTCTTGCGTCGCGCCTGCGGCGACTGGCCCATCCATTCCATTTCGCGTTCCAGCGTCTTCTGGCGCGAGCCTTCCTCGCGCTGTTCCTGCTCGAGGCGCTTCTGCTTGGCCTTCAGGTAGGCGGAATAGTTGCCTTCGTACGGGATGCCCTTGCCGCCGGACAGCTCGAGAATCCAGCCGGTGACGTTGTCGAGGAAGTAACGATCGTGGGTGACCATGATCACGGTGCCCTTGTATTCGAGCAGGTGCCGCTGCAGCCATCCCACCGATTCAGCATCAAGGTGGTTGGTCGGTTCATCCAGCAGCAGCAGGTCAGGCTTTTCCAGCAGCAGGCGGCACAGCGCGATACGGCGGCGTTCGCCGCCCGAAAGTTTATCAACCTTGGAAGAACCGGGCGGGCAGCGCAGGGCTTCCATCGCCATCTCGACCATGCGGTCGATTTCCCAGCCGTCGGCAGCGTCGATCTTTTCCTGAAGCTCGCCCATCTCGGCCATCAGCTTGTCGTAGTCGGCGCCGTCTTCGCCCATCGCGGCACTGATGGCGTTGTAGCGGTCGACCATCGCCTTGAGCGGCCCGAGGCCCTCGATGACGTTTTCATGCACGGTCTTCTTGGGGTCGAGATGCGGTTCCTGCGGCAGGTAGCCGACGCGCACGCCTTCGGCGGCCCACGCCTCGCCGGTGAAATCCTTGTCGATGCCGGCCATGATCCGCAGCAGGGTCGATTTGCCCGCGCCGTTGGGGCCCAGCACGCCGATATTGACCCCGGGCAGGAAGCTGAGGCGGATGTTGTCCAGCACCTTTTTGCCCCCGGCGCCGGAATAGGCCTTGTTCAGGCCGTTCATCACATAGATATACTGGTAAGAGGCCATGTATTACGTCCTTCCCTTGCCCTTAATTAATCTCCCCGGCACCCTAGCAAAAGCGCCTGATTTCGCCAAATATTTTCGATTCCGGCCCCTGCATTT
>DASYLQ010000224.1:0-3172 GCA_036009485.1 Janthinobacterium sp. | reverse complement strand
GATCGCGACAAAGGCTGCGATCAGGACGGCGACGATGCGGTTCATCAGCGGCCCTCCCGGTCACGCGAGGTATCCCGCGAGCGGCCGTCGCGCGCGCGCGTCACCTCCACGGTCTGCATGGGCGTATCCGGCGGCAGCAGCCCGGCGGCCGGCGGCTGGGCCGCAGCGGCGGCGGCCGCCTTGGCGGCGGCAGCGGCGGCGTCGTTGGCCGCCGTCTGGGCGATCAGTTTGTCGAGCGGCAGGTACAGCAGGCTGCTGCCGGCCTTGGCGTCGACCATCACCTTGCTGGCGCTGGAGAAGATTTGCTGCATGGTTTCCAGGTACATGCGGTCGCGGGTCACGCCCGGGGCCTTTTGATATTCGGTCAGCACCTGCTCGAAGCGCGAGGCGTTGCCGACCGCGTTTTCCGTGATCATCGAGCGGTAGGCCTCGGCTTCCTGGATCAAGCGGAAAGCCTTGCCGCGCGCTTCAGGAATGACGCCGTTGGCGTAGGCCTGGCCTTCGTTCTTGGCCCGTTCGCGGTCCTGGCCGGCCTTCACCGCGTCGTCGAACGCAGCCTGCACCTGCTCCGGCGGCTGCACGCCCTGCATCGTGACGTTGGTGATCTGGGCGCCGGTGGCGTAGCGGTCGAGAATCTGCTGCATCAGCTGCTGCACGTCGTAGGCGACCTTTTCGCGCCCTTCATACAGCACGAAGTCCATCTTGCTGCGGCCGACGATTTCGCGGATCGAGGTCTCGGCGACCTGGCGCACGGCCTCTTCCGGCTCGCGGTTGTTGAACAGCCAGGCGCGCGCGTCCTTCAGCGTGTACTGCACGGCGAACTGGATGTCGATGATGTTTTCGTCGTCGGTCAGCATCAGCGACTCGCGCGCTTCCTTGTTCTTGACCGAGCCGCGGTAACCCACTTCCACCGTGCGCACCTGCGACACGTTGACGGTTTCGTCGGACTGGAACGGGTAAGGCCAGCGCCAGTTGAAGCCGGCCGGCGTGGTGTGGCTGTATTTGCCGAAGGTGAGCACGACGCCGGTCTGCCCTTCCTGGACGATGAAGGAACCGCTGGCAAGCCAGACCAGCAGCGCGATGACGGCGACCACGCCGACGGTGATGCCGGCGCCCTTCATGTTGTCGGGGCGCATACCGCCGCCGCCGTTATTCTCGGGACGGTTCTTCTGGCCGAAAAAGGCGCTCAGGCGCCGGTTGAAATCGCGCCAGATCTGTTCCAGGTCGGGCGGGCCTTCGCCGGGCTTCTTGCCCTCCTGGGCGAGCCAGTTGCCGCCTTTGCGCCTGCCCCGCAGCGTCGCTGGCGGGGACAACTTCAAGCCTATTCTTTTCATCAGGGAGACAAGCATACTATCGTGATCCGACGTGGGTGGAGGTGGGAATACTATCGGCCTGGCTGGCGTCGAACGCCGGGTCGGCGCCGACGCCGTCATTGCCCTGCCGGCTGTCATGGCGCTCGCCGTCCTGCGCGTCGCCATGCTCGTACAGATGGGCAGCGCCCGGCGCATTTTTGGCGGATTCGACGATGGCGTCGCGCAGCAGATCAAGGCCCGCGCCTTTCTGGGCGCTGATAAAAACGCGATGGATTTTAGCATATTCATCCCGCTCCACAGAGGGCTCCAGCCCGGCGGCGTCGATCTTGTTCCAGACCAGGATCTGCGGGATGTGGTCGGCGCCGATCTCCTTCAAGACCAGGTTGACCTGCTCAATCTGCTCCATGCGCACCGGCGACGAGGCGTCGACGACGTGCAGCAGCAAGTCGGCATGGATGGTTTCCTCCAGCGTGGCGCGAAAGGCCGCCACCAGCTGGTGCGGCAGCTCGCGCACGAAGCCGACCGTGTCGGAGATCACCACGTTGCCGACATCCTGGCCGAGATACACCCGGCGCGAGGTGGTGTCGAGCGTGGCGAACAACTGGTCGGCGACGTACACGCCGGCCTTGGTCACGGCGTTGAACAGGGTCGACTTGCCGGCATTGGTATAGCCGACCAGGGACACTGAAAACGTGTGGCTGCGGCCGCGCGCGCGGCGCTGGGTCTCGCGCTGCTTGTGCAGCTTTTCCAGGCGCGCGCGCAAGGCCTTGACGCGCTCGCCGATCAGGCGGCGGTCGGTCTCGAGCTGGGTCTCGCCCGGACCGCGCAGGCCGATGCCGCCCTTTTGCCGTTCCAGGTGGGTCCAGCCGCGGATCAGCCGGGTGGCCAGGTGCTGCAACTGGGCCAGCTCGACCTGCAGCTTGCCCTCGTGGCTCTTGGCGCGCTGGGCGAAGATGTCGAGGATCAGGCTGGTGCGGTCGAGCACGCGGACGTTCAGGCGCTTTTCCAGGTTGCGCTGCTGGGCCGGCGACAGCGCATGGTTGAAGATGACGATTTCCAGCGCGTGGTCGAGGACGGCGGCGCCGATTTCGTCGGCTTTGCCGCTGCCGACGAAATAGGCGGGATCCGGGCTGGAGCGTTTGGCCGTGATGGTCGTGATCGGTTCTGCCCCGGCGGAACGCGAGAGCAGCAACAGTTCCTCGACGCTGGCGGCAAAATCGCCCTGGCCGAAATCGATGCCGACTAAGGCCGCGCGCATACGGCTGTCTGGCGGATAGTCGAACAAGCCTGGCCCATGGCCTTCAGACGCAAGGCCTTACTCCGCTTCGGGTTCAATATTGAGATTGACTGCGCGTGCCGGCACCACCGTGGAAATGGCGTGCTTGTAGACCATTTGGGTGACCGTATTGCGCAGCAAGACGACGTATTGATCGAACGATTCGATATGGCCCTGCAGCTTGATGCCGTTGACCAGGTAAATCGAGACTGGAACATGCTCTTTGCGCAAGGCATTGAGGAATGGGTCTTGTAACAGTTGCCCTTTGTTGCTCATAACAGCTCCATGATGTTGTTGTAATTAAGAATTGGAGGCGACTCGCTTGATTTCAAGTGCTCACACATCATTCTCGTTATTGAGAGCGATGCTTCGGAGCTACTGTAACCTGTTTTCGCGATTTTTGTCGCGGCACCGCGTTGTATCCAGCCATTTTAAGCTCTTTTTAATGCTATTTCTGCGTTTTTGTAAACGGGTTCTTACCCGTGCGCAATTCGATCCGCAATGGCGTGCCCACCAGCGAAAAGGTGTCGCGGAAATGCTTTTCCAGGTAACGCTTGTACGGGTCGCCGACGGCGTCCAGGGC
>DASYLQ010000223.1:0-2135 GCA_036009485.1 Janthinobacterium sp. | reverse complement strand
TGTCGACAGCAAGCGTACCGGCGTCGTCTCAATCGGTTTTAACTACGACCCCGGCAACTGGTTCCTGATGGGCGAGGCCGGGCGCATGCAAGCCCGCTCCTTCCTGGGCGATAAGACCGCGTCTTACCTCAGCGTCGGCTACCGCGTCGGCGACCTGACGCCGTACGCCACTTTCGCCAGGGTCCGCGCGGATATGCCGACCACCGCCAGCGGCATCAGCCTGGCCGGCTTGGCGCCTCCGCTGGCGGCCGCGGCGGCGCAATTGAATGGCGGCTTGAACGGTTTGCTCAGCAATATTGCGCGGCAGCGCAGCGCCGGCGCCGGCCTGCGCTGGGACTTCCATGCCAACTATTCGTTCAAGCTGCAATACGACCGCGTGACGCCGCAATCCGGCTCCAGCGGCACGCTGGTCAATGTGCAGCCGGGCTTCCGCTCCGGCCATGCCATCGGCATCCTCAGCGCCGCAGTGGATTTCGTGTTTTGACCGGGCGCGCCGTGGCCATTCTCCCATCCCTCCTGGCGCGCAGCTGCGCTGCGCTGCTGGCCGCCGTCGTGGCGTCGTCCGCCGGCGCCGCCGACCTGGTGGTCATCGTCTCGGCCAAGAGCCCGGTCGCGGCCTTGCGCGCCGACCAGGTGGCGGATATCTTCCTGGCGCAGACCGGACGCTTTCCCGGCGGCGAAGAGGCCAGCGCGATCGACCAGCCGCTCGGCAGCCCGCTGCGCGACGAGTTTTACAGCAAGGTGGCGGCCAAGTCGCCGGCGCTGATGAAGGCTTACTGGACCAAGATGATCTTCACCGGCCGCGGCCAGCCGCCGCGGGAAGCCCCGAACAATGCCGCGGTGCGCAGGATGGTGGCGGAAAATCCATCCCTGATCGGCTACATCGACCGCTCGGCGCTGGACGCCAGCGTCAAGACCGTGCTGGTGCCGCGATGATGAACCGCGCCGTCGACGGCAAGCGCACCAGCTGGCTGCGGCCCGGGCTGGAAACCCATATCTCGCTGCCGGTGTCCGCGCTGGTCTTGCTGGCTTCGATCTGGATCGGCGCCTTCCACGTCATCGATGCCGAGCGCGACAGCGCCCGCCTGGTCGCCGCCGATTCGCTGCGCGAGCAGCTCGACACCTACGAGGCGCAGGTGGGACGCAGCCTGGGCGTGATCGAGCAGACGCTGAAGGTGCTGAAATACGCGGTGGAGCTGCACGGGCCGCAGGGCGCGCTGCCGGAACTGAAGCGCAAGGGCTTGCTGCCGTCCGGCCTGGTCTTCAGCGTCGGCATCGTCGACCGCGACGGCCTCACCGTCGCCAGCAATCCGGCGGCGGCGCCGATTTCGGTGGCGGAGCAGGCCTATTTCAAATTCCACCAGGAGCATGAAGGCGACACGACCTTCATCAGCCAGGCCATCCGCGACGCCGCCAATCCCGACTGGCGCCTGCATTTCACGCGCCGGCTCAGCGATGCGGACGGCGCCTTCGCCGGCATCGTCATCGTCGAAACGGAGCCTGCCTACTTCACCAGCAGCTACGAACGCAGACGCCTGGGCGAGCGCGGCATGCTCGGCGTGGCTGGCGACGACGGCGTCGTGCGCGCCCTGCGCATCGGCGAAAAAGTCTCGTTCGGCCAGCGCGCCGGGGCGTTCGCCAGCGCGCCCAGCGAGTCGGGCGCGCTGCGCGCCAGCCCCTGGGACGGGGTGCCGCGCTACAGCGGCGTGCGCGCCCTGCACGGCATCGGCCTCAGCGTCATGGCCGGACTGGCGCAAGACGAGCAGATGGCCGCCTTCGAGCAGCAGCGCCGCGCCTATCTATGGGAGGCGGCGATCGCCAGCGCCGTGCTGGTGCTGATCGTCGCGCTGGTCTGGACCTGGTCCTGGCAGGGCAGCAAGAGCCGGCGCCGCGCGCGCCGCGCCCAGGCGACGTATGCGGCGGCGTCCGAGGCCAGCCTGGACGCGGTTTTCGTGCTGCACGGGATCGTCGCCGGCGCCGCCACCATCGCCGATTTCCGCATCGTCGCCGCGAATAGCCGCGCCGAAAAGCTGATGGGCATGGGGCGCCAGGAACTGTATCGCGAGACCCTGTGCACGCTGCTGCCGCAGCTGCGCGAGAACGGCATCTTCGACAAGCTGGTGCACATCGCCGCC
>DASYLQ010000222.1:0-1997 GCA_036009485.1 Janthinobacterium sp. | reverse complement strand
CAAACCCCTCCTTGTAATCCGCGTGCCACCTCGACAGCGGCGGCCGGTTCTCCACAATATCCCCCGCCGCCCACAAAATCCTGCGCTCATCCAGCGCGCGCGGCACGTCGTTGTCCGGGCAAAGAATATAAAAATCGCCCTCCCCCAGCCGCGCCATCATGAAGTCCACCGTCTGCTCCGGCGTCCACGCCGCGGCCGGCTTTTCCGTCCTGCCGCCGGCCGACAAGTCCGTAAACACAAATCCCGGAATCAGCAGATGCGCGCTGATGCCGCAGTCCGGCGTATTGCGCAGTTCATGCTCCAGCGCTTCGGTATATGCCTTCAGCCCCGCCTTCGAGACGTTATACGCCGGATCGCCGGGCGGCGTGGTAATCCCCTGCTTCGAGCCGGTATTGATCACCAGCCCGGGCCGGCCGCGCGCGATCATGCCCGGCACAAAAGTCTGCACGCCATGAATCGCGCCCCACAGGTTGACGCCGATAACCTTTTCCCAGTGTTCGGCCGGTCCGAACACGCCGCTGCCCGGCTGCACGCCGGCATTGTTCATCAGGATATCCGTGCCGCCGAAGCGGTCCCGCACCGCCGCTTCCAGCCGGCGCAACTGGTCGACGCGGCTGACGTCGGTTTCCGAGGCCATCACGTCGCCCATGCCGTTGACGGCCAGCGCGGCGATTTGTCCGGCTGCCTGCAGCAGACGCTCCGTGCCGAGGTCGGCGATGCAGACGCGCAGGCCGAGTTGGGCGAAGCGCTTGGCGGCGGCAAGGCCGATGCCGGCGGCGCCGCCCGTGACGACGGCGACAGCGCCGGGAACCAAGACGGAAGAGAGGGAAGTTTTCATGCCATCACCTTATTGTTTTTCACTCTGAAACTGAGCACGGCGGCCAGGCCGGCCAGCGCCAGCATGCTGCCGAGCCGGAAGTCCATCGGTACGCCGGCCGAGTCCACCACCAGGCCGCCGACGAAGGAACCGACCGCGATCGCCACCTGGATGATGCTGACGAACAGCGCCGAACCGGCTTCGGGCAAGTCCGGCTCGGCCTGTTGCATCCAGATGCTCAGGCAGAGCGGAATGGCGCCGAAGGCCACGCCCCAGGCCAGTACCGCGGCGATCACGCCGGCGTGGGAGGCGCGCAGCAGCGGCAGCGAAAACAGGGCGACCATCAGGATTGAGACCATCGCAAACAGCGAGGCGTTCAGGTTGCGCGTGACGGCGGCCGACACGGCGAAGT
Source organism: Janthinobacterium sp. (assembly GCA_036009485.1). Taxonomy (GTDB): domain Bacteria; phylum Pseudomonadota; class Gammaproteobacteria; order Burkholderiales; family Burkholderiaceae_D; genus Janthinobacterium. Next base: position 768 of record DASYLQ010000222.1, on the reverse strand, counting down.
TGGAGATGAAGCCGACGATGCCGAAGCCCAGCAGCAGCGAGGTGATCGCCGGCAGGCTGAATTGGGCGTACTGCACCAGGAAGGGCGCGATATAGGTGTAGGACGAAAAGTGCGCGCCGAACACCAGCGCCACCATCAGCAGGCTGTTGCGCGGATGCGGGCGGCTGAGGAAGGAGCCCAGGTCGCTGAAGCGCAAGGCGGCGCTCGACGGCAGCGACGGCAGCAGGAAGGCTTGCGCGGCCAGGGCCACGCCGGCCAGCACGCCGGTGGCGCCGAAGGAGGCGCGCCAGGACCACAGGCCGCTGATGAAGGTGCCGAGCGGGACGCCGATCACGGTGGCGCAGGTGACGCCGGCAAGGATCATCGCGGTCGCCTTGGCGGCCTGGTCCTGGCGCACCAGGCGTCCGGAGGCGGCCAGCGCCAGCGTCCAGAACGCGCCCAGGCTGGCGCCCAGCAAGGCGCGGCCGATCAGCATGACGGCGAAATTCGGCGCCAGGGCCGAGACCAGGTTGGACCCCAGCAGCAGCACGGACAGCGCCAGCAGGATCAGGCGGCGGTCGATGCGGCCGGCGCCCAGCATCACGCCCGGCGCGGAAATGGCGGCGATGATGCCGGGAATCGTGACCATCAAGCCGGCCGTGCCGGGCGAGACGCCCAGGTCGCGCGCGATCTGCGGCAGCAGGCCGACGGGAAGGAATTCGGTAGTGACGAAGGCGAAGGCGCCGACCGTCACCGACAGCACCGACAGCCAGGCGCGCATCGGCGACA
>DASYLQ010000221.1:0-7778 GCA_036009485.1 Janthinobacterium sp. | reverse complement strand
AAACCCAGCTGCCGAGCTGCAATTTCGAGCATCGCGTTATAATGACGGCCAGATCGATTTCCTCATCGCCCGAAATGCAACTGCTTGCCGTCGGCCTCAACCACAACACCGCACCAGTGTCGCTGCGCGAACAGCTGGCGTTCGCCCCTGAGCAACTGGGCCAGGCGGTGGTGGCGGCGCGCGCCTGGTTCGAGCGGCTGGACCAGCGCGGCAGCGACGAGGCGGCGATCCTGTCGACCTGCAACCGCACCGAACTCTATGCGGCCAGCCATGTGCCGAATCCGCTCGACGCCGGCGCCCAGTTCCTGGCCGATTACCACAAGCTGAACTTCGCCGAGCTGCGCCCGCACCTGTACATGCTGCCGCAGCACGACGCCGTGCGCCACACCTTCCGCGTCGCGTCCGGCCTGGATTCGATGGTGCTGGGCGAAACCCAGATCCTGGGCCAGATCAAGGATGCGATCCGCACCGCCGACGCCGCGGGCGGCCTCGGCACCTATCTGCACCAGTTATTCCAGCGCAGTTTTTCAGTTGCCAAGGAAGTGCGCAGCACCACCGAGATCGGCGCCCACAGCGTGTCGATGGCGGCCGCCGCGGTGCGCCTGTCGCAGCGCATCTTCGACAAGCTGGCGCAGCAGAACGTGCTGTTCATCGGCGCCGGCGAAATGATCGAATTGTGCGCCACCCATTTCGCGGCGCACAAACCGAACAGCATCACGGTTGCTAACCGCACCATGGAGCGCGGCGAACAACTGGCGCACCGCTTTAACGGCAAGGCCATCCGCCTGGCCGAACTGCCGGAAACACTGGCCCGGTTCGACATCGTCATTTCCTGCACCGCCTCGTCGCTGCCGCTGATCGGCAAGGGCCTGGTCGAGCGCGCCATCAAGGTGCGCCGCCACAAGCCGATGTTCATGGTCGACCTGGCCGTGCCGCGCGATATCGAGCCGGAAGTGGCGCACTTGAACGACGTCTTCCTGTACACCGTCGACGACCTCGGCAAGGTGGTCCAGACCGGCATGGAAAACCGTCAGGCCGCCGTGGCGCAGGCTGAATCCATCATCGAGACGCGCGTGCAGTCGTACATGAGCTGGGTCGACGACCGCGCCGTCGTGCCGGTGATCCAAGACATGCAGGAAACCAGCGAAAACCTGCGCCTGATGGAACTCGAGCGCGCCCGCAAGATGCTGGCCAGGGGCGCCGACGTCGACGCCGTGCTGGAAGCCCTGTCGAAAGGTTTGACGGCGAAGTTCCTGCACGGCCCGCAACAGGCGCTGCACCGCGCCCAGGGCGATGAACGGGCGCACTTGGCGGCCCTGCTGCCGCAACTGTTCCGCGGCCGGCGTTAGCGATTCAAGCCGACCCGCTTGTGCCGCGGCGCCAAGCTGCGGCACGCCCCCCGTCTTGTCCAGCGCCGCCGGTTCTCCCGGCCCAGCGCTTTTACCCCAAATGATCCGGACCGATATGAAACCATCAATGCTGGCCAAGCTGGACCAACTGGCGAACCGCCTGGTCGAACTCGATGAATTGTTGATGCACCAGGACGCCACGGCGAATATGGACAACTACCGCAAGATGAGCCGCGAGCACGCCGAGATCGGCCCGCTGGTGGCCTTGTACGCGTCCTACCGGAAAGCCGGCGGCGACATCGCCGCGGCGCAGGACATGCTGGCCGATCCCGACATGAAGGAATTCGCCCAGGAAGAAATCGAGGCCGCCAAACACAGCATGGAACAGCTCGAAATCGAGCTGCAAAAGATGCTGCTGCCGAAGGACGCCAATGACGAGCGCAACATCTTCCTGGAAATCCGCGCCGGCACCGGCGGCGACGAATCGGCGCTGTTCGCCGGCGACCTGCTGCGCATGTACACCCGCTTCGCCGAGCGCAAGCGCTGGCAGGTGGAAGTGGTGTCGGCGTCCGAATCGGACCTGGGCGGCTACCGCGAAGTGATCGTGCGCCTGATCGGCAACGGCGTGTATTCGAAGCTGAAGTTCGAGTCCGGCGGCCACCGCGTCCAGCGCGTGCCGGCTACCGAGACCCAGGGCCGCATCCACACCTCGGCCTGCACCGTGGCGGTGATGCCGGAAGCCGACGAGGTGGAAGACGTCGACATCAACCCGGCCGACCTGCGCATCGACACCTTCCGCGCCTCGGGCGCCGGCGGCCAGCACATCAACAAGACCGATTCCGCCGTGCGCCTGACCCACCTGCCGACCGGCATCGTGGTCGAGTGCCAGGACGACCGCAGCCAGCACAAGAACAAGGCCTCGGCGATGAAGGTGCTGGCGGCGCGCATCAAGGACGTGCAGATGCGCGAACAGCAGTCGAAGGAGGCGGCGACGCGCAAGAGTCTGATCGGCTCGGGCGACCGCAGCGAGCGCATCCGCACCTACAACTTCCCGCAGGGGCGCATGACCGACCACCGCATCAACCTGACCTTGTACAAGCTGGACTTCATCATGGATGGCGACCTCACCGAGCTGACCAATGCGCTGGCGGCGGAACACCAGGCCGAGTTGCTGGCCGCCCTGGGCGACTAAGAGGCTATTCCAGTAGGTAATGCGTCGCTGCTGGCGCGCCTGGCGAGCGGGGACGGCGTTGCTCGTCGTAGCATGGCTAGCCATGCGGCCTCCTCCCGCCTGGTCCGCGCTCGCCGGGCATCGCCATCCGCTGCCGCCTCCCTACCGGAATAGACTCTAAGCCGGGCTTAAGATAGTCGCCGGAAATCCCTATTACTTTATGCGAGAATGAACGCGCCCGCCCAGCCGCGTCGCCGACGCCGCAGCGGGATGCCAACCTGAAGCCTATTTCTATGTATAAAACGCCGAACCAATCGCGCCCGCTGCTGCTGGCCATCGCCTTCGCCTGTTTCGCCATGCTGGGCGCGGCCCTGTACCTGCAGCACGGCATGGACATGCTGCCCTGCCCGCTGTGCGTGATCCAGCGCTACCTGTTCCTGGCCATCGCCGCCGGCTGCCTGATCGGCGCCGGCGCCGGCAAGCCGACACTGGGCTTCGGCATCGGCCTGCTGGCCGCGCTGGGCGGCCTGGGCGTCGCCGGCAAGCACCTCTACGTGCTGGCGCATCCCGGCCTGTCCTGCGGCATCGACCCGATGGAAACCGCGCTGAACAAGATCTTCACCGCCACCATGCTGCCGTCCGTGTTCCGCGCCGACGGCATGTGCGAAGACGCGCTGGCGCCGGTGCTGGGCCTGTCGATCCCGCAATGGTCCTTCCTGGGCTTCGCCATCTTCGCCCTGGTCACGCTGTGGGCGCTGATGCGCCGCCGCCGCGCATGAGCCCAGACCGGCCCGGCGCCGTCATCGCGGCCGGGACCAGCCTGGCGGACGCGGCGCGGCAGCTGCAACCGCTGCTGGGGGCGCTGGAAAGCCGCATCCTGCTGTGCCACGCGCTGGGCCTGACGCGGGTCGCCCTGATCACCCGGTCCGAACGCCTGCTCGACGCCGCCGAGGCCGGGCGGCTGGCGGCGCTGGCGGCGCGCCGCCTGGCCGGCGAGCCGATCGCCTACATCGTCGGCCAGCGCGAATTCTATGGCTTGTCCTTCGAAGTCAGCGAGGCCGTGCTGATCCCGCGTCCAGACACCGAACTGCTGGTGGAACTGGCGCTGCAGCGCCTGCCGCCGTCGGGCCGCCTGCTCGACATGGGCACCGGCAGCGGCGCCATCGCCGTCGCACTGGCGCATGCGCGGCCCGATGCCGCCGTCAGCGCGCTCGACGTCAGCGCCGCGGCGCTGGCCGTGGCCAGGCGCAACGCCGGCGCCAACGGCGTGCAGGTGAACTTCCTGCAAAGCGACTGGTACGGCGCCGTCGGTGCGGATAACTTCGACCTGATCGTCTCCAACCCGCCGTATATCGCCGCTGGCGACGCTCACCTGGCCCAGGGCGACCTGCGCTTCGAGCCGGCCGGCGCGCTGACCGACCATGCCGACGGCCTGTCGGCGCTGCGCCATATCGCGGCCGGCGCGCCCAGCCGTCTGAGCAGCGCGGGATGGCTGTTGATGGAGCATGGCTACGACCAGGCCGGGGCCGTGCGCGCACTGCTGGCGGCGCAAGGATTGACAGAGGTGCAGAGCTGGAAAGACCTGGCCGGCATCGAACGCGCCAGCGGCGGCCGCAAGGCTTGAAAGGCGGCGATAGCGGCCCCGGCGCTCATCCGGCCTGGCAAACTTGTCATGCCAAAAATGCAAACCAATCGGGTAGGCCGGGAAAGCGCTTTTGGTAAAATACGCAAACTTCCAGGTTTCATATTCCGGTTTTCGGCCGGCCGCTTTGGGCAGCCCGGCGCATTTGGCCGTTTTCGGTTACTCTCTGCACAAATAATTTGTTTGCTGCACCAGAAAGGAAGATTAAATTGCCCAACCTATTGACTCGCCGCCTGGCCCTGCTGGCTGACGACGCCAATCGCACGCTGCTGGACGGCGGCCTGCGCGGCATCGAAAGAGAGACCTTGCGTGTCGATGCAACTGGCCACCTGGCCGCGACGCCGCATCCGGCGCCATTGGGCGCTGCCCTGACGCATCCGCAGATCACCACCGACTACGCCGAAGCGCTGCTGGAATTCATCACGCCTGCCGAGGCGGACATCGGCATCACCCTGGACAAGCTGGATGTGATACACCGCTTCGCCTACACCAAGTTGGGCAGTGAATTGCTGTGGAGCCAGTCGATGCCGGGGCCTTTGCCGCCGGAAGAGGAGATCCAGATCGCCTGGTACGGCAAGTCCAACCTGGGCATGCTGAAGCATGTGTACCGGCGCGGCTTGGCGCTGCGCTATGGCAAGGCGATGCAATGCATCGCCGGCATCCATTACAACTATTCGCTCGACGAACGCCTGTGGCCGGCGCTGGCGGCGCATCCGGACACCAACGCCACCAAGGCCGCGTCGGCCATGGCGGTGCAGTCGGAAAGCTACCTGGCGATGATCCGCAATTTCCGCCGCTACAGCTGGCTGCTGATGTATTTGTTCGGCGCTTCGCCGGCGCTGGCCAGCGGCTTCCTGCGCGGCCGTCCGCACAAGCTCGATACGCTGTCGGACGACACCTTGTACCTGCCGTATGCGACCAGCCTGCGCATGAGCGACCTGGGTTACCAGAATGACGCCCAGTCCGGCCTGAGCCCGCATGAAAACAGCCTGGACGACTATGTCGCCGCGCTGACCAAGGCGGTCAACCAGCCGTATCCGCCGTATGCCGAACTGGGTGCGCAAAGGGATGGCGAATGGATACAGCTGAGCACCAACGTGCTGCAGATCGAGAATGAATATTATTCGACGATCCGGCCGAAGCGCGTGATCCGCACCGGCGAACGGCCGATCCAGGCGCTGTGCCAGCGCGGCGTGCAATACATCGAAGTGCGCTGCATGGACGTCGACCCCTTCGAACCGGTCGGCATCAGCCTGCAGACCGGGCGCTTCCTCGACGCCTTCCTGCTGTTTTGCGCGCTCGAAGAGAGCCCGGCCATCACGCCGGAACAAAGCCGCGTCTACACGGACAACTTCGCCCGCACCGTCAAGGAAGGGCGCCGTCCCGGCCTGACCCTGCGGCACGACGGCGCCGCGGTGACGCTGCGCGACTGGGGCCAGGACTTGTTGCGGCGCATCGCCCCGGTCGCCGCCCTGCTCGACGCCCGCCGCGGCGACACGGTCCACGCCGGCGCCCTGGCGGTGCAGTCGGCGCGCCTGGACGACCCGCAACTGACGCCGTCGGCGCGCGTGCTGGCCGACTTGCGCGCCAACGGCAATTCCTTCCCCGCCTTCGGCCTGCGCCAGAGCCTGGCCCACGCCGCCTGGTTCCGCTCCCATGCGCCGACGCTGCAAGAGCAGCAGGCATTCACGGCGATGGCCGCGGTCTCGCTGGCCGAGCAGGCCGAGATCGAGCGCAGCCAGACCGGCAGCTTCGAAGACTATGTGGCGGCTTACCGCGCCAGCAAGCTGTGCAAGAATAGCCAGGAATAGCCAGACAAATATTCCGGCCCGGCTTGCAATGCGCAGCCGGACCAGCGACGAGGCCCCCCTTGCTTACTTTCTATAACGAACTGCACGGCCAGCACCGCGGCCGTTTCGAGATCTTCCGCGGCGAGATGGTGCCGTGTTTTGAAACGCCGGAACGGGCCGACGCGGTGGTGGCTGAACTGTCGCGACGCAATCTCGGCCGCATCGTTACGCCGCAGGGCGTGCCGCTGATGTCGCTGGAGCGCATCCACACGCCGCGCTACCTGCACTTCCTGCGCAATGCCTGGAGCGACTGGCTGGCGCTGGATCCGGCCAACGCCGGCAAGGACGCCTTCCCCGCCGTCTGGCCGGTGCGCACGCTGCGCGACGATATCGAGCCGGAGAATTTCTGCGCCAGGCTGGGCCTGTATTCGATGGACAGCGGTACGCCGCTGACGGCCGGCACCTGGATCGCCGCCAAGACCGGCGCCGATTGCGCCGTCAACGCGGCGCATGCGCTGCGCCTGGGCGAACGGGCCACCTTCGCGCTGACGCGGCCGCCCGGCCACCACGCCGGCGCCGATTTCTTCGGCGGCTACTGCTTCCTCAACAATGCCGCGCTGGCGGCCCAGCACCTGCTCGACGACGGCGCCCGCAAGGTGGCCATCCTCGATCTCGACTACCACCACGGCAACGGCACGCAAAGCATTTTTTACCAGCGCGACGACGTCCAGTTCATTTCACTGCACGCCGACCCGCGTCATGAATATCCGTTTTACCTGGGCCACGCCGACGAAACCGGCGCCGGCGCGGGACTCGGCTACAACATGAACTTGCCGCTGCCGGCCGGCACCGCGGCGCCGGACTGGTTCGCCGCGCTGGAGACGGCCTGCATCCGCCTGACCATGTTCGCTCCGGATGCGCTGGTGGTCTCGCTCGGCGTCGACACCTACGCCGGCGACCCGCTCTCGCGCTTCCAGCTGCAAAGCGCCGACTTCCTGCGCATCGGCGAGCGCCTGTCCTGGCTCGGCCTGCCGACCGTCTTCATTTTCGAGGGCGGCTACGCGGTCAGGGAAATCGGCGTCAACGTGGTGAATGTGCTGGAAGGTTTCGAGACCGCGGAGTAGCCGCGCGGCGCGAAAAAAAGCCCCATGCGAACATGGGGCCGATGCCGGCGCCGGCCCGGCTTACCTTGCGGCGCGGCGCACGTCGGCCGGCGCCGCATAAGGCAGCACCTGCGCCGCCAGATGACTGTCGGCCTTCAGCAAGCCCACTTCGTCGGCCAGGATGTGCGCCGCCTCGTCCAGCAACACGTCCTTGGCGCTTTTCGCCGCCTGTTCCTGCGCCAGTTCCGCCGCCAGCGAACGCTCGTCGACCTGCAAGCCGTCGTCGCTCTGCATCGCCGCCTTCACGGCGGCGATCGCCTTGGCGTTCTTGCCGGCGCCCCTGGCGTCGACCGCCTTGTTCAGGGCATCCTTCGGATCCGGCAGCACCACCAGGTCGTCGCCCGGATTGGCCAGGCTGGCCAGCAGGCGCTGCTCGCGCAGCTTGGTGCGGGCGTTCTCGGCGTCGCGCTCCTTGCGGCGCACGGTTTCGTTCAGCGAGATCTGGTTATCCTTGCGCACCTTGCGCACCTGGGCGATGTCTTCTTCCAGGTACTGGTAATCCTTGTCCTTCGCCACGCGCGCCTCGTGCTTTTTATCCAGCAGCGGCACGATATCCTTCAAGTCGCCCGCCGCCACGAAAGGCGCCGGCTTGATCGAGGTCCACGGCAAGGCATTGTCGTAGCTCGACTCGCCGAAATTGTCGCTGTCGGCCATCACCGGCAG
>DASYLQ010000220.1:0-5188 GCA_036009485.1 Janthinobacterium sp. | reverse complement strand
GCGCAGCCTGGAAAAGGAAATGCGCGGCTTGAAGGAAGAGCGCGACAAGGCGCTGGAACAGCAAGCCGCGCGCGAATTCGAGAACCTGACGCTGGAAAACCTCAACAAGGAACTGGCGCACCAGATCATGCACGTCAATTCGCTGCAGGACAGCCTGAAGGAACAGGCCATCCGCGACCACTTGACCGGCTTGTACAACCGGCGCCATTTCGAGACCTGCCTGAACGCCGTCCTGCACGAATCGAGCGGCAAGTTCCCGGTGGCGGTGATCATCCTCGACCTGGATTTTTTCAAGCGCGTCAATGACACCTACGGCCACAATTTCGGCGACGAAGTGTTGATCGAATTCGGCCGCCTGGTCGAGAACCAGTTGCGCGGCAGCGACATGCTGTGCCGCTACGGCGGCGAGGAATTCTGCCTGCTGCTGCGCGAGGCCGACAGCATCATCGCCGCGCACAAGGTCGAGGATATCGCGATGCGCTACCGCCAACTGGTGATCCAGCAGGGTCGGCACCGCCTGAGCGACTGCACTTTTTCGGCCGGCATCGCCGAGTATCCGCGCCACGGCATGGCGCGGCATGAATTGCTGATGCGCGCGGACACCGCGCTGTACGCCGCGAAGATGGCGGGCCGCGATCGCGTCATGATCGCCGACTGAAGGAGTTTAAAAGCTCAGGAGAGGAAGCGCAGGAGTCCCTGCAGCGCATGCGCCACGGTCTGTTCGCGCACGGCGTGGCGGTCGCCGCTGAACACCAGGCGCTCGGTGTGCACGCTGTCGTTGTTGGCCCAGCCGAAGCAGACGGTGCCGACCGGCTTGCCCGGCACCGCGCCGCTCGGTCCGGCGATGCCGGTGGTCGAGACGGCCACATGGGCGTTGCTGTTGGCCAGCGCGCCCTCGGCCATCGCCGCCGCGACTTCTTCGCTGACTGAACCGTGCTGGGCAATCAGCGCCGCCGGCACTTCCAGCAATTCCGTTTTCGAGGCGTTGGAGTAGCTGACGAAGCCGCAATCGAACCAGCCCGTCGAGCCGGCAATTTCTGTAACGGCCTGGGCCACGCCGCCGCCGGTGCAGGACTCGGCCGTGACCAGCAGCAGCCCCTTGGCTTGCAATGCCTGGCCCAGCCGGGCCGCCAGATCGAGGATATCGTTTGTCACTGTTCTCTCCTTGTCGCTTGAATGGTGATGAAGTGTGCCGTGCACCACTCTACCATGAGGTTTTGCGGGCGTGCGCCGCGGCGCTGCAAAAAGGCCGCGCAGGCCGGAGCCTTGCGCTAAACGTGCGCGACGGAAATACCAGACGGTGGTAAATTAATGCATAAAGGTAAAAAAACCGGGTATTTCGGGATAGGAGCGCCATGTCGTTTTATTGCTTGCCTGGATGGCCAGGGCGGATCGGCACGATCATTCAATGGCGCACACGGCCATGATCAGCCTCGAGCAAGTCCACCAGGCGAAAATCCTGATCGTCGACGACCAGGCGGTCAACGTCCAGCTGCTGGAATACCTCCTCACCAGTACCGGCTACGCGGCGGTCAGTTCGAGCACCGATTCGCGCACCGTCGCCGGCCTGCACCGGCAGCACGACTACGACTTGATCATCCTCGACCTGCACATGCCCGGCTTGAGCGGCTTCGACGTCATGGCCGCGCTCAAGGAGCAGCAGATCGACGGCACCTGGCTGCCGGTGCTGGTGGTCACCGCCGACCCGGACAAGAAACTGGCCGCGCTGGAGGCGGGCGCGCGCGATTTCGTCAGCAAGCCCTTCGACCCGCTGGAAGTGCTGACGCGCATCCGCAACATGCTGGAAGTACGCCTGCTGCACCGCGCGGCGCAGGATTACGGCACGCGGCTGGAACAGACCGTGCGCGAACGCACCGCCGAGCTGCAGCGCTTCCGCAGCGCGATGGACGCCACCGCCGATGCCATCTTCCTGATCGACGCCGACAGCCTGGCGCTGGTCGACATCAACGATGGCGCCTGCCGCATGCTCGACTACGAGCGCCGCGATTTGCTGGCCATGCAGCCGAAGCTGCTGCTGCCCGCTTGCGCGGAACGCCTGGCCGCCTTGCTGGCGGCGCCGCGCGACGCCGCCCGCGCGCCCGAGCTGAGCGAGTCCGAGCTGGAGCGCCAGGACCTGGTGCGGGTGCCGGTCGAGATATACTGGCTGCTGCAGGACATGGACCGCGGCCGCATCCTGATCGCGGTGGCGCGCGACATCAGCGAGCGGCGCCAGGCCGAGGAAAGGCTGAGGCACCTGGCGCATTACGACAGCCTGACCGGGCTGCCCAACCGCAGCCTGTTTTACCAGACCCTGTCCGACGCCATCGAGCTGGCGCAGGACAAGGCCTGGCGCATCGTCGTGCTCTTCATCTCCCTCGACCGCTTCAAGAACATCAACGACTCGCTCGGCGCGGCGCTGGGCGACGAACTGCTGCGCCAGTTCAGCAACCGCCTGGTGCAGTGCGTGCGCATCCGCGACACGGCCGGGCGCGTGGGCGGCGATGAATTCGCCCTGATCCTGACCATGACGCGCGACCAGCGCGACGCCGTCAACGTCGCCAACGAGGTGCGCGAGGCCTTGCGCGCGCCGTTCGACCTGCGCGGCCACGCCGCCGTGCTGACGGCCAGCATCGGCATCGCCATGTATCCGGACGACGCCACCGACCCGGATACGCTGATCAAGTACGCCGACACGGCGATGGCCCGCGCCAAGCAGGCCGGGCGCGACGGCTACCGCTTTTTTACGGCCGGCATGAACGTCCAGGTGCTGGCCCGCCTCGACCTGGAAATGGCGCTGCGGCGCGCCCTCGACGCCGACCAGTTCGTCCTCTACTACCAGCCCAAGATCAACCTGCGCACCGGCCAGATCAGCGGCGTCGAAGCCTTGCTGCGCTGGGCGCGGCCGGGCTACGGCGTGGTGCTGCCGGGCGAGTTCGTGCCGGTGCTGGAAGACACCGGCCTGATCGTGCGCGTGGGCAGCTGGATCATCGACCACGCCTGCCGCCAGATCGCCGAATGGATGCGCGACGGTATCGGCCCGGTGCGGGTGGCGGTGAACGTCTCGAGCCGCCAGTTCGTCGAGGGCGACCTGCATGCCGAAATCAGGGCGGCGCTGGAAAAGCACGCGATCGACGCCGAATTGCTGGAGCTGGAACTGACCGAGAGCGCGCTGATGTCGAATGCCGAGCGCACCATCGTCGTGCTGGGCAAGCTGAAGGAACTCGGCGTCAAGATCGCCATCGACGATTTCGGCACCGGTTATTCCAGCCTGGCCTATCTGCAACGCTTCCCGATCGACAAACTGAAGATCGACATCGCCTTCGTGCGCAACGTTACCACCAACCCGAACGACGCGGCGATCGCGATGGCCATCATCAGCATGGCGCACAGCCTGAAATTGCGCGTCATCGCCGAGGGCGTCGAGACGCACGCCCAGTTCGAGTATTTGCGACGCAACCGCTGCGACGAGATCCAGGGATTTTATTTCAGCCGCGCCGTGCCGGGACGCGAGCTGGGGCGCATGGTCGAGGCGGGGAAATGCCTGCCGGCGGAACCGAACGGCAGCGCGCTGCCGGCGCAGACCTTGCTCATCGTCGACGACGACGTCAACGTGCTGTCTTCGCTGCACCGGCTGTTCCGCCGCGACGGCTACCATATCCTGACGGCGCAGTCGCCGGCCGAAGGGTTTGAACTGCTGGCGCTGCACCGGGTCCAGGTGATCGTCTGCGACCAGCGCATGCCGGTCATGAGCGGCACCGAATTCCTCAGCAAGGTCAAGGAAATGTACCCGGAAACCATCCGCATCATCCTGTCCGGCTACACCGGGCTGGAAGCGGTGCTGGACTCGATCAACCGCGGCGCCATCTACCGCTTTTATACCAAGCCGTGGGACGATACCCAGTTGCGCGACAATATACGCCTGGCCTTCCACCACTACTGGCTGATGAACCGGCCCGGCTGGCGCCGCAACGGCGATCCGGACGATCCGGGTGAGTGACTGCCCCTGACGTCAGGATTTGAAGTGGTCGAATCCGGCCAGCTGCAGGTCCAGCGTCTGGCCGGCGGCGTCGACCAGGCGCAGGCCGGGGGCGGCGGCGATGCTGCCGACCCGCGTCACCGGCGTCGCCACGCTGGCGGCCAGCGCCAGGATGGCGCCGCGTTCGGCGGCCGGCGCGGTGAAGCACAATTCGTAATCGTCGCCGCCGGCGGCGCTGAAACGGCGCCGCAGGCCGCGCTCCTGCTGCGCCAGCGCGACGCCGGGCGGCAGGGCGTCGACGTCGAGCGTGGCGCCGACGCCGGAGGCGGCCAGGATATGCCCGAGGTCGCCCGCCAGGCCGTCGGAAATGTCGATCGCGGCGTGCGCCAGGCGCGATTCGGCCAGCGCCACGCCAAGTTCCACCCGCGGCGTCGGCGCATGCAGGCGCCGCGCCGCCGTTTCCAGCGCCTCGCCGGCCAGCGCCACTTCCTGCAGATACGCGGCCAGCGCCAGACGGGCGTCGCCCAGCGTGCCGCTGATCCAGATATCGTCGCCGGCTTTGGCGCCGCTGCGGCGCAGCGCCTGGCCCGGCAGCAGTTCGCCGAAGATGGTGATGCTGACCGTCAGCGGGCCCCTGGTGGTATCGCCGCCGATCAGTTCGCAATCGAAGGCGTCGGCCAGCGCGAACAGGCCGCAGGAAAACGCGGCCAGCCATTCGCCCCTGGCTTCGGGCAGCGCCAGCGCCAGCGTGAAGCCGACCGGGCGCGCGCCCATCGCCGCCAGATCGGACAGGTTGACCGCCAGGCATTTATGGCCCAGCGCATGCGCCTCGGCGCCGGCGAAGAAATGCCGGCCCTCAACCAGCATGTCGGACGAGATCGCCATCTGCATGCCGGGCGTGGGGGCGATCAGCGCGCAGTCGTCGCCGATGCCCAGCACGGCCCGGCCGGTCTGGGGGCGCTGGAAATATTGCTTGATGAGGTCGAATTCGGAGAGCATGGCGATATTGTACCGAAGGCCGGCGCGGCGCGGTGGTGCAGCGGCGCCAGCAAGTCCTGGCGCAGCGCCGGTGTATGCTAAGTAGCCCTCAATAATTTATTGTGATGTCTGGCTGTCCTGTCCGGCGCGCCGCGGCGTTGCCCGCCGCTAGCAGTGCCCGCACTGCGTCGCAGCGGGCGCCTTGCGGCGCGGCGTGGCTGTTTACTGGGCCCG
>DASYLQ010000219.1:0-9435 GCA_036009485.1 Janthinobacterium sp. | reverse complement strand
CCAGCAACTGGCCAACAACACCAATGCCCTGCTGAAAAAGCTGGGCGTCAAGCACAGCATCATCATCGGCCACTCGACCGGCGGCATGCTGGCGGCCCGCTATGCGCTGCTGTATCCGCAGGAAACCGACCAACTGGTGATGATCAACCCGATCGGCCTGGAAGACTGGAAGGCGCTGGGCGTGCCTTACCGTACCCCGGACGAGTGGTATGAGCGCGAGCTGGACCTGAGCGCCGACAGCGTGCGCAATTATGAAAAGAAAACCTACTACGTCAACCGCTGGAAGCCCGAATATGAAAAGTGGGTCGACATGCTGGCCAAGCTGAACGCCGGTCCCGGCCACAAGCTGGTGGCGCGCAATTCGGCCATGATCTACGACATGATCTTCACCCAGCCCGTGTATTACGAGCTGCCGCTGCTGAAGGTGCCGACCCTGCTGATGATAGGCACTTCCGACACCACCGCCATCGGCAGCGATATCGCGCCGCCGGACATCAAGGCCAAGCTGGGCCATTACGAAGTGCTGGGCAAGGAGGCCGCCAAGCGCATCCCGCAAGCGCGCCTGATCGAGTTCCCGGGCCTGGGCCATGCGCCGATGATGGAAAATCCGGACGACTTCCACAAGAAACTGCTGGACGCGCTGGCGGCCGGCGCACATTCCTGATCCGCTGACGCTTCCCGGCCCCGGGCGGGGCATTGTTGCGGCGGCCGCAACAATGCCCCGCCTCCGCTGAAAAGCCCATGTTCCGACTTCCGAGCACCGTCCCCTTTTGGCCCGCCGAAGTGGCCGGCACCGTCAGCGTGCCGCTGGTGCGCTTCACTTCCCGGCGCGACTTGATGGGCGCCTTCGTCAACGCCTGGTGGACGACGCTGCTGTCGTGGTGCCTGTTCCTGCTCATTTCCTCCGCCAACCTGTGGCTGGTGTGGCGAGCACTGATAAATTAAAGTAATATTTTCGGAAACAAACTATTTATCCAATTTAAGGAGTTTCGATGACCCGTCTTCCCGCACTTGTTTTCGGTCTCGCCCTTGCCAGCGGCGGCGTCCTGGCGCAGCAGATACCCATGGTGGCGGAGGCGCCCTTGCGCGCCCACCTGTCCTTCCTGGCCGACGACTTGCTGGAAGGCCGCGGCACCGGCCAGCGCGGCGGCGACCTCGCCGTGCGCTATCTCGAAACGCAAGTCGCCGCGCTGGGACTGCAACCATTGCCCGGCGGCGGATACCGCCAGGCGGTGAATATCGTCGGCAGCAAGTCTCTGCCCAGCAGCAGGGTCAGCCTCACGGCCGGCGGCAAGAGCATCCCCTCGGCCTTCGGCAGCGACATCATCTACGGCACGGCCAGCGGCAAGACCGAGGTGCGCTTCGATGCGCCCATCGTCTTCGTCGGCTACGGCATCCATGCCGACGACGAGCGCTGGGACGATTACAAGGGCGTCGACGTCAAGAACAAGCTGCTGGTGATGATGGTCAACGATCCGCAACCGACGGCGCAGGAGCCGAACCGCTTCGGCGGCAAGTCGCTGACCTATTACGGCCGCTGGACCTACAAGTACGAAGAGGCGCTGCGCCATGGCGCCGCCGGCGTGTTGCTGATCCATACGACGGCCTCGGCTTCGTATCCGTGGAGCGTGCCGGCCACCAGCTTCGCCCATGAACGCTTCAGCCTGGCTGGCGCCGGCAATCCGCTCGAAGGCTGGATCCAGGACGCCACCGCGCACGCGCTGTTCGCCGCCGCCGGCCAGGACCTGGACGCTTTGCGGGCCAAGGCCGAATCGCGCGACTTCCAGCCGGTCGAGCTGAACGCCAGCATCCACGTCGAGCTGAACAGCGCCATCCGCCAGCTCGAGCAATTCAATGTCGTCGGCATCGTCCCGGGCAGCGACGCGAAACTGAAGGACCAGGCCGTGATCTACTCGGCGCACTGGGACCACCTGGGGATCGGCGACGCCCCGGCCGAAGGCCAGGCCGACCGCATCTGGAACGGCGCCGTCGACAACGCTTCCGGCGCGGCGGCCCTGCTGGCGATGGCCCAGGCGGCGCTGGCCCATCCAGCCAAACGTACGCAAATCTTCTTTTGGCCCTGCGGCGAGGAACAGGGCTTGATCGGCAGCTTGGCGTATGTGCGCAGCCCAATCTGGCCGCTGGCCAAGACAGCGGCCGACCTGAACCTGGACAGCATGAATTTCGTCGGCACGACGCGCGACATGGGCGTCGCCGGCAGCGAGCGCAGCAGCCTGTACGCGACGGCGGACCAGGTCGCCAAGGCGATGGGACTGCGCCTGGCGCCGGCGGTGCCCGACTTGGCCGGCAGCTATTTCCGCGCCGACCATTTCAATTTCGCCAGGGCCGGCGTGCCGGCCTTCAATGTCGGCTCGGCCGTGTTCTCGGGCGACGGCTACTTCGACTTCGTCAAGGATCCGGAAGCTTCGCGCGTGAAGATGAAAGATTTCACCAGGCGCTATCACCAGGTCAGCGACGAATACCATGCCGACTGGGATTTGTCCGGCATGGTGCAGCAAGCCCAGTTCACGCTGAACCTCGGTTACGCGGTGGCCAATGCGGCGGCCATGCCGAGCTGGAAGCAGGGCGAGGCTTACGGCAAGGTCAGGCGCTAAACGTCTGAGCGGCGCCGCCGGCGCGCCCGGCGGACGCCATGCCGCCGGGCCTGCATTCCGGTGTGGTAGTTCCGCTGTGGCTTTAGATATTTTCGCTCAGGAAAATCAGCGTATTCCCATGCGCTTCGACCGCTGCGCGCTGATTGTAGCTTTCGCGGTGAGAGCAATTGAAACCGTGTTCCGCGCCCGGATAGATATGCAGCTCGACATTCGTCTTGTCTTCGAAACGCTCGGCGATTTTCTTGACGGCATCCATCGGGATATGCGAATCGGCGTCGCCGAAATGCATCAGCAAGGGCACCTTGACCTCGTCGGCGCGGTCGAGCTTGTTCTGGATGCCGCCGCCGTAATAGGCGACCGCGGCGTCGACCAGGCCGTCGGCGGCGGCGCCGTACGACAGGCGGCCGCCGAAGCAAAAGCCGATCGAGGCGACCTTGCCCTCGACTTCAGGCAAGCCGCGCAGCACCTTGACGGTGGCGGCGATATCGGACGGCGCCTTGCCGGCGGCTTCGGTGGCTTGCATCAGTTCGACGGCCTTGCCCCAGCCGGCCTGGTCGTAGCCGAGTTCGATGCGCGCGCCGTTGCGCCAAAACAGGTCCGGCGCCAGCACCACGTAGCCGTCGGCGGCATACTGGTCGGCAACGGAGCGGATATGTTCATTGACGCCGAAAATCTCTTGAAGCAAGACGATGCCCGGACCCTTGCCGGTATGCGGCAGGGCCAGGTAGGCGCCGAAGCTGCCGTCGCCGGTCTGAATATCGATCCATTTGGAAGTCACGCTCATGTTGTTTCCTATCTTAAAATTGGTTGGAAGGCAAAAATGCCGTCCGGATGATTGCCGGCGGCATCAGCTCAGTATGCTGGAATGTCGTGTCACGCCAGTGACAGGGAAGCCGATGGCGGACGCGCTATTCTAAGGCCGATTCTACGACCTTGCCGGACGCTCCGATAGGGGGCGCTTGTTAGGACTTTGTATCGGCGGCCGGGGGGAAGCGCCGGGGCCGGCTCAGTACAGTTCGCGCTGGTAGATGACGGGGCCGGATTTGTAGATGCCGAAGACTTCGCTTCCTTGATCGCTGGGAAGATAGGGGATGGCCTGCACGCCGTTCTTATCGGTCATTTGCACCACCATGCCGCCGTCATTGCCGGCCCCGGGCGCCTTGATGACAAACTTCGCCATCCCGCTGCCAAATTTGATAGACCCGCCCGTCGATACCGCCACCGCCGCAGTACAGAAATCCGGACCAGCCGCGGATTTCAAATTCTTTTGGCAATTGAATAATCTGATGGCGGCTGGGGAAAAATTACTGATGCCGTCGGCGCTATTGGTCACCCAGCTTTTGCCTGGACTATAAAACTGGGCGCGCAGATTGACGGTCATCGGCAATAGCTCGGAACCATAGTTATTTGCCACCTGCATTTTCCCGCTCACCACGGTCAAGCCATCTTCACTTGAGCTGGAACCACGCAAGGATGTCACGCCATCGCTATCGGTGGCCCTGAAAAACATCGACACCGGCACGGCCGGTACTGCGGGAAAGGCGTAGGCCGGAGTCGCGTTCGATACACCGTTCACAAAACCGGTGATGGCGGTACCCTTGGCCTGCGTATATTTAGGATCTCCACCCGGGTTTTCCACCGCACCGCCGCTTGCATTCCAGGCGCTGAGCATGACGCTGTTGGCAAAATTATCCGCAGCGGTGGTACTGCTTATATAGTTCTGGGTAAGGGCGCCGCCGGAATTGTAAGCCGTTACGGCGATACCGAAAGCTTGTTGCGAATACACGAAACCATGGGCGGAACCGACGCAGCTCAGCGGAGCGATACACGGCATCGGTATGCCGGATATCGAGCCGGTCGGCGGCAGCGCCGCCGTTCCCGCCAGAATGAGAGTATTGAAGTGGTCGGGAATGAAGCGGCCGATGTTCAAGCTGGTGCCGTTGGCAATAAAATTCTTGCCTCCGCCCAGATAGCCGTTGACATTATTCAGGGTGGCGGTCAGCCGCAGGATGCCGACTTCCGATGAGACCAGGTTGGTGGCAGTCGCACTGCCGCCGCTAAAACTGCCGAAACTGCCTGTCACCGCAGGCGTCACGCCGGTGAGCGGATGTATCAATGAGGGCGTCAACGCGATACTTTCAGGCGTATTTTCCTGGCCAAAATTTGGCGTGGCATTGCCGTCATTGTTCAGGGCCGCGAGCGTGGCGGAAAACGGCTGGCCGGCGATGGCAAACTTGCTATTGGCTGTGCTTGCGTCGGCAGGCTCGGGATTGGCCAATTTCGACGCCGGCGTTTGCTGCAGCCAGATACTGGTGAATTTGAAGCTGGCCGGAGCGAAGATCGCCTGACCCGATCCGCTCGCTCCCAGCCCCGCGTCGCTGCCCGAGGACGGCGCATATTTTGCGGCAACCGATATCTGCCCCACGTCGGCGTAGCTGATCGTCGGCGTCGCCACACCGTTGGCATCGAATGACAGCGTGATGTCCTGGCCTGACGCCGGACAGGCGGCAGCGTTGATCATCACCGGCAGCGTGCCCTTGCTCGGGCCGGGATTAACGTAGGCGCATGCAAGGTTGATAGACTTCGACGCATTTTTAAACAAGGGTACGCATTGCTGGCTGGTTCCGGTTCCCGAACTACCCAATGCGGCAATGGAGAAAGTCGGCAAGGGCTTGGCCGATGCGCCCGAGATATAGGTACCGAGGGTCAGCGCAAAACCATTGTCGCTGAATATCATATTGCAGGCGGCGGAGGCGGATGCGCCTGGCATCTGGTTGATGCAGGTCGTCGAATTCGCTTCGGCCGGCGTGGGTGTCGCGTTCAAGATCGCGCTACCTGCCTTTGCCTGCTGCACCGTCGCCGAGGCACTCGCGCTACCCGAAGGAATCGTAAAACTCCCGCCCGGCGTCAGCGTCCCTGTCACCCCGCCCGTGTAAGTACTCGAACAATCGAAATTCGCGCACGCCGTCACCGTCACCGTTTGCGGCTGACAAGTCAGCGCCGAACCGGGCTGCGTGATCAGGATATGGTCCAGCGGCGCCGCCGCCGCGCACACCGGCCCCTGCGCCGTACCGATGGCATAGCCGCTGTTGTTGGTCACGCAGCTGCAGCCCGAGGCGCCCGCGCCCGTGCAAGTGATGCTCATGCCGACCTGGCCGTGGAAACCCAGCGTGATGGTGTCGACGGTGGCCGTGCCGCCGATATAGGCGCCGGAAGCCTGCAGCACGACGTTGCCGGCGACAACGTTGCCGCTGATTGAATCGGACGAGCCCATGGTCAGCGATTGCGATGCCGTGACATTGCCCACCACCCGGGTCGGCGACGGGTCCAGCGTCACCGTCGGCGCCACCAGGTTGCCCGTCATCGTGCTGCCCGAGGCCAGCTGGAAGGAAATGCTTGCCGTAACATCGCCCGTGATGCGGACGGGCGAGCTGCTGGTGATGGTGGCGCCGCTGATCGGCCCGACCACGGTCGAATGCGAACCCAGCGCAATGGCGCCGCTCGCGCTCAGCGAACCGGTCACCTTGGTGGTCGAGCCCGTGCCCAGCTTGATGCTGGCCGCCGAAATATTCGCCGTGATGGTCTGCGCCTGCGCCCCCATGCTGAAGACGCCGCCGCTGGCGGTCAGGCTGCCGCCGCTGATGTTCAGGTTGGAAGGTTTGATGTCGCCGATGTTCAGGTCGCCCTGCGCCGTCAGCGCCGCCGTACCGCTCATCGTCAAGCCCTGGTTATAGCCGATCGAGACCGCCGCCGTCACCGTCACCGAGACCCCGCTGGCGATGACGACGCTATCGTTGTAATTCACATACGGCAACGATGCGCAACTGTAGCTTGAGCCGGAACGGCTGCAGCCAGGCACGTCGGAACCATCGAAGGTATAGGTCGTCGCCTGCGCCAGGCCGGCGGCCATCAACAGCGCCAGCCCGCCCAGCCAGCGCGGGAATGTCATGCTTTTAATGTCCATGGGTAATTATAGTGCGGTTTATGCACGCGCCACGCAGGCAATTCGCATCGCCGTCATGGACTTTACGCCGCCGCCAGTTGCGGCGCGTCGGCCTCCTCGATGAAGCGCAGCGCGGCCATGGCGGGCATCGGCCGGCCATAGTGGTAACCCTGGATTTCGTCGCAGCCCCAGTGCGTCAGCAATTCGCGCTGGGCCTCGGTTTCCACGCCTTCGGCGATCACCGTGATGCCCAGGTTATGGCCCAGGCCGATCACCGCCTGGACGATGGCGCTGTCTTCCGAATCCGGCGTCAGCTGGCGCACAAAGGATTGATCGATCTTCAGCTTGTTGATGGGGAAGCGCTTCAGGTAGGCCAGGCTGGAATAGCCGGTGCCGAAATCGTCGATCGACAACTTCAGGCCCAGCTGGCGCAGGCGCTGCAGCAGCACGATGGCGCTTTCGGCATTTTCCATCATGACGCCTTCGGTGATTTCCAGTTCGATCAGGGAAGGATCGATATGCGTGATCGCCAGCAGTTGCTCGATCTTGCCGAGGAAGCCGGGATGGGCGAACTGGCGCGGCGAGATATTCACGGCGATCGTCAGCTTGCGGTCGGTGCAGGCGCTCCATACGCTGGCCTGGCGGCAAGCCTGCTCCAGCACCCAGTCGCCGATGGCGATGATCAGGCCGGACTCTTCCGCCAGCGGGATGAAGCGTTGCGGCGACACCAGCAAGCCGTCGCGGCGCCAGCGCACCAGCGCCTCGAAGCCGACCAGGCCGGCGCCGCGCAGGCATTGCTGCGGCTGATAATGCAATTCCAGTTCGCCGCGCGCGACGGCGTGGCGCAGCTGCGCTTCCAGGTCGATGCGTTCCTCGGCTTCGGCGTTCAGTTGCTGGCGGTACACCACCAGGGTGTCGCCGCCGTTGCGCCGGGCGGCCTGGAGCGCGGCGTCCGCATTGCGCAGCAACTGCTCGGGATCGGTGCCGTCGCGCGGATACACGGCGGCGCCCAGGCTGAGGGTGGAAAATATCTCGTGCTGGCCGCAGGTGAACGGGCTGCGCATATGTTCCTGCAGCGCCGACAGGGCCGCATCGAAAGCCGGCTGGCCCTCGGCCAGCTGGTACAGCACGGCGATGTTGGCGCCGTCGAGGCGGAACACTTCGCCGCCGTGGCATTCGGCCGCCAGTTGGATGCGGCGCGCCACGCCTATCATCATCTGGTCGCCGAAGGCATGGCCGAAACCGCCGATGACGCGCGAAAAACGGTCGATGGTGCCCAGTACCACCGTATGCCCATGGGCCGGCAGCTTGCGCAGGCGGCGCTCGAACGAGCGGCGGTGCGCCAGGCCCGTCAAGGGATCGTGGCCGGCCTGGTGGGCCAGCTTGTCTTCCAGGCGGAAGCGGGCGCCGATGTGGTACATCATGAACAGCGCGGTCAACACCGCCAGCAGGCTGAACAAATGAACCAGGGTGCGCAAGCCGGCGACATTGCGGCCGGCCATCATGCCGACCTGGTACACCACGGCCTCGGTCTGCTCATCCAGGGCGTCGACCGGGATGCGCATGCTTCTGACTTCATCGTTCATGCGGGCCAGCACGGCGCGCGCGCCAATGGCGCCAATCGGGCCGAGGGCCATGTCGCGCCGGAATTCCAGCGCCAGCGTGACGATGCGGCGGTAGCTGCCGCCGATCGCATCCAGCTCGGGGCTGTTGCCGGCGCTGTTTTCCAACAAGACGAAGTTGCGCTCCATCTCGCTGCGGCCGTGTTCTTCCAGCAGCAGAAAACGCGCGCCGCTGATCGACTGCGCATAATATTTGTTCAGCGCCAGCTGGTAGCGCAGCACGGCGTTTTCATAGTCGCCCAGGTAATGCAGTTCGGGGATTTTTTTCTGCAACAAAGGCTGACTGCTGTGCTGCACGCGGCTGACCGTGCTTTCCATCACCGCCGACAGGACGATACTGCAGCCGATCACCAGCAGCAGCAAGAGATAGATGGCCCAGCGGTAGCGCCGGCTCGCGCCCTTCATCAACTGGCACGCGAAGAGCGCGGCGCGGACGGCCGGGGTCGGTGGAATGTTCATGGTCGGCCTTGTTCAATCCATGGTTGCGGCGAAGCCAGCGCCTGCCCGATGCAGCCGATGATGTCTTTCGCGACGAAAGGTTTGCTCAGGAAACAGATAGCGCCCTGGGCCAGCGCGCGCCGGCGCAGGGCCTCTTCGGGAAAGGCGGTGACGAAGATCAGCGGCAGCCGGCTATCGCCGCGGCGCAACAGTTCCAGCAAGTCGAAGCCGCTCAAGCCGGGCATTTGCACATCGGTGACGATGCAATCGGTCTGGCACGGCATCTGCGCCGCCATGAAGGCTTCGGCGGAATCGAACATGCTGGTCTTGAGGCCGAGCGAGCGCACCAGACTGTTGATCGCCAGGCGTACCGACTCGTCGTCGTCGATGATGGAAATGTGCTGATCTTTGAACACGCAAGCTCCGGTGAAGTGCATGCGCGTGGCGCGCATGCGGGATGAGGCGAGGAGCTTACAGGCTTGTTTGCGGCGGGAAAATTATACGAAAGTATATGGCGAGAGAGCAGAACGCCCGGCAAGCATGGCTGCGCACGGCAATGCGTGAAAATGATCAGTCCTGGTCCGGCAGGGTCCGCAACTTTTTGGTCAAGGCATATCTTGCGCCGCCGGGCGGGAAATCTGCCAGCCGGCTAAATACCTCGTAACCGCATTTTTCGTAAAAAGGCAGGGCCTGGAAACTCAAGGTTTCGACATAGGATTGCGCGCATCCGCGACGCAGCGCCTCTTTTTCGGCCGCGGCCATCAGGGCGCTGCCGTAACCATGGCCGCGCAAGCGCTCGTCCAGCCAGACCACCTGG
>DASYLQ010000218.1:0-12229 GCA_036009485.1 Janthinobacterium sp. | reverse complement strand
TGCCTCGCCGGACTCCGCGCCGATGGGGACGCCGTGGGCCGCCGTCATCTCGGCCATCAGCGCCTCAAGGTGGGTGCGGATGGCGAAATCGGCGAAGGCGCTCATGACCGTCACCACTTCGTCGAGGTCGGCGGCGCCGTCCAGGTCGCGGCGGATCAGCGCGCACACCAGCAGGTTGCGCAGGCGGCGCATGGCGCGCCCCAGAGGCAGGGACAGGCCGGCTGATGTTTCCTCCTGTAACAGGGCAGCAAAGTCGAGCCCGGCAAGCGAAGACGAGGCCAGTGCGGCCAGCCGGCCGGGGCGCTCCGGCGCGGCGCCCGACCAGCGCTGGTAAAAACGCGAAGCGGATAACAGGGTGGATGGGGTCATGGAAGGGGAGAAGCCGTGTAAAACTGCGGTAAGTGAGTGTAAGCGGACGCTATCCGGCCGGGGGAATGCGGTAGAATTAGCGCCTGCAAGCTAATCGGTTCACCGCCAGGCCTGCGGCCCCCATCAGGAGGCGCCGGCCTGGAGGTAGGCGCTGTTGACCAGGCAATTTTAGCTATTTTTTTTACGCCGGGCTCGAATTATTAGCTTATTGATGCAAAAACCGCCAGAAGATTCCGTGACAGACCATGTGCCCCTGGCCATGCGCTGGCACCGGTTTCGCGCCTGCTACCGGATCCTCAACCTCGCTTCGCACCATGTGCTGGGCTTCACCGTCAAGCTGGTCTTGCTGGCGTATTTCGTATTCGCCATCGTGTTTTTATTTCTGCGCTACGCGATCCTGCCGAATATCGACCATTACAAGGGCAATATCGAGCAACTGGCCAGCAAGGCCGTTGGCAATCCGGTCACGATTTCGCGCATCTATGCTTCGTGGACAGGCTTACGCCCCAATCTGTTCCTGGCCGACGTGACGCTGCGCGACCGGCAGGGCCGCCAGGTTTTGAGCCTGCCCAGCGTGTCGGCCACCTTGTCCTGGTGGAGCCTGCTGGCGGCCGAGGTCCGCTTCGAGTCGCTGGAAGTGGTGCGCCCCGACCTGCAGGTGACGCGCAGCGCGGACGGCAAGCTGTACGCCGCCGGCCTGTATTTGGATCCGAACCAGGGCGGCGGCGACGGCAAGGGCGGCGACTGGCTGCTGGCGCAGCGCGAAATCGTCATCCGCGAAGGCCGCCTGCGCTGGACCGACCAGGCCCGCGGCGCGCCCGAACTGGTGCTGGAGAATGTCAACCTGGTGCTGCGCAACCGCTGGCGCCGGCACCAGTTCGCGCTGCAGGCGACGCCGCCGGCGGCGCTGGCCGGGCCGCTCGACGTGCGCGCCGATGTCAGCCATCCGGCGTTTGCCAGGCATGTCGCCAATGTCGCCATGTGGAGCGGCGAAGTGTATGCCGACTTGAAGGACGCCGACCTGGCGGCCTGGAAAACCTATGTCGACTATCCGTTCGAGCTGCAGCGCGGCCATGGCGCCCTGCGCGCCTGGCTGACCCTGGACCATGCCCGGCTGGCCGGTTTCACCGCCGATATCGGCCTGGACAATGTCACGGCGCGCCTGGGCCAGGGCTTGCCGCTGCTCGACCTGATGCGCGTCGCCGGGCGCGTCTCGGCCAGGGAAGATTTCGCCGCCTCGGCGCCGGACAACGGCAAACCCAGCTTTGGCGCCCGCGGCTACATGGCCAGCCTCAGCGATTTCTCGCTGGAAACTAATGACGGCTTGAAGCTGGCCCCGACGACCTTGTCCGAGCATTATGTCGCGGCCACCAAGGCCAGGCCCGAGAGCACGGAAATCAAGGCCAGCTTGCTGGACCTGCAAACCCTGGCTGCGCTGGCCGAGCGCCTGCCGCTGAGCGCGGCGCAGCGCCAGCAGCTGGACAATTTTTCCCCGCGCGGGCAGCTGATCGACTTTTCGGCGCAATGGCAGGGCGCTTTCCCCACCGTCAGCGCCTACCGGGTCAAGGGCCGGGTGGCCGGCCTCGGCCTGAAGGCGCAGCCGCCGCGGCTGGCCCAGGCGAAGACGGCGACGGCGCCGGCCCAGGCCGCCATACCGGCGATTCCCGGTTTCGACAATCTTACCGGCGCCATCGACGCCACGGAAAAAGGCGGCAGCTTCAGCCTCGATTCCAGCAATCTGGTGTTGCAGATGCCGGCGTATTTCAGCGATGCGATGCCTTTTGAAAAGCTCAACCTGCAGGCGCGCTGGAGCCTGGAACGCGATGAACGCCAGCAAGACCAGTTGCGCCTGCAAATCGATGCGATGGATTTCATCCAGCAAGGCTTGTCCGGCACCCTGCGCGGCAGCCATGTGATGCCGCTGGACGCCGCGGCGGGCCAGGGCGCCGGCAAGAGCCTGGGCCAGGTCGATCTGACCGGCACGCTGAACAATTTCGACGTCAAGACCATCGGCCGCTACCTGCCGCTGCAGACGCCGCCCGACTTGCGCGCCTGGCTTACCGGCGCGCTGGAAGACGGCATGGCGCAGGACGTCAGCGTGCGCCTGCGCGGCGACCTGGCGCAATTCCCTTTCCGCGGCGAAAACAATCCGCACGGCGAATTCCGCGTCGCCGGCCGCATCGAGCACGGCATACTGAATTATTCGCCCGGCCATGCCGCCGCCGACGACCCGAAGGCGCCGCTGTGGCCGCGGCTCGAGAATATCCACGGCAGCCTGCTGTTCGACCGGGCGCGCATGGAAATCCGCGGCGACAGCGCGCGCACCGGCGGCGTCGCCCTGAGCGGCGTCAAGGTGGTGATCCCCGACCTGACGCTGGACCGCCAGACCCTCAGCGTCGACGGCAATGCCTATGGCGCCATGCCGGATTACCTGAAATACCTCGCCGAAAGCCCGGTGCTGGAATGGATAGGCCGCTTCACCGACCGGACCGCCGCCGGCGGCAACGCCAGGCTGGCCCTGCACCTGCAATTGCCGCTGTGGGACATGGCCGAGGCCAAAGTCCAGGGGGCGCTGCAATTGCTGGGCAACGACGTGGTACTGTTCGACGACATGCCGCCCATCCTGGCGACCACCGGCAAGATCGAGTTCAATGAGCGCGGCCTGAACTTGAATGGCCTGGCAGGCAACTTCCTCGGCGGCCCGCTGGCCATCTCCGGCGGCAGCCAGCGCGACAATTCCATCCTCGTGCGCCTGGGCGGCAGCCTGACGGCCGAGGGCTTGCGCAAGAATTATCCGTCGGCGGCGATGCAGCGCCTGATCGGCCATGTCAGCGGCAGCGCCCGCTACAGCGGTGTGATCACCGAGCGCGACCATCAGTTGCAGGTCGCCGTCGATTCGCCGCTGGCCGGCCTGGGCCTGGACTTGCCGGCGCCGCTCAAAAAGGCCGCGGCCGACAGCATGCCGATCAAATTCGTCCTGAACGGCGCCGCGCCGAACGAGGCCGGGATCTTGCGCGATGAAATCCGCATCAACCTCGGCGCCGGCGTGGCGGCGCGCTACCAGCGCCAGAAGCAGGGTAGCGAGCCGTGGCGCATGCTGCGCGGCGGCATAGGCGTGAATACCCCGGCGCCCGAGCCGGACAGCGGCATGATGATCAACGTCAGCGTGAAGACCCTCGACGTCGACGCCTGGACCGGCTTCGGGGCTTCCATCGCCGGCGCCGACGGCGCCAAGGCCGGCGACGGTGGCGATGGCGGCGACGCCTCCGGCATAGGCCAGTACGTGGTGCCGGACGTGATCGCGGCGCGCGCCGGCGAGCTGATCCTGGGCGAGCGCAAGCTGGAAAACGTCGTGGTCGGCGCCTCGTATCAAAAAGGCCAGACCAGCGTATGGCAGGCGAATATCGATTCCAAGCAGGCATCCGGCTACGTCACCTGGAGCGAGACGGCGTCCGGACCGGGCAAGGTGACGGCGCGGCTATCCTCGCTGATCATTCCCGAATCGGATGCGGCCGACGTCAAGGAGCTGTTGGAGGGCAAGAATGCGGCGGTGCAGACGATCCCCGCGCTGGATATCGTTGCCGAGCACTTCGAACTGTTCAACAAACAGATCGGCCGCCTCGAATTGCAGGCCTATAACGCCCTGGCGAATGCCGGCCGCGAATGGCGCATCAGCAAGCTGTCGCTGGCGAATCCTGACGGCGAGTTGAAAGGCAGCGGCAAATGGGTGGTCAAGGATGGCCAGAGCGATACCAGCCTGACTTTCGCCCTCGACATTGCCGATGCCGGCAAGCTGCTCGACCGTTTCGGCTTTGCCGGTACGCTGAGCAAGGGCAAGGGCAAGCTGAGCGGCGACATCGCCTGGAAAGGCTTGCCTTACTCGCTGGATATTCCAAGCCTGTCCGGGCAGCTCGACATGAAGGTCGAGAATGGCCAGTTCCTCAAGCAGGATCCGGGCGCCGCCAAGTTGCTGGGTGTGCTCAGCCTGCAAGCCTTGCCGCGCCTGCTCAAGCTGGATTTCCACGACGTCTTTTCGCAGGGCCTGGCTTTCGACGGCATCAGCGCCAACGCCCAGATCGCCCATGGGGTGCTAAAGACGGACAACTTGAAAATGCACGGCGTCGCCGCTACTGTATTAATGGATGGCAGCGCCGACATCGCCAATGAATCGACCAATCTGCACGTCGTGGTGATCCCGGAATTTAACCTGGGCACCGGGCCGCTGGTGTATGCGCTGGCGGTGAATCCGGTAGTCGGCATCGGCAGCTTCCTGGCCCAGTTGTTCTTGCGCGATCCGGTGATGAAGGCCTTGACTTACCAGATGCAGATCACCGGGCCGTGGAAGTCGCCGTCGGTGACCAAGCTGGCCAACGGCAAGCTCGAGACGAAAGCGCTGAAGAGCGAATGATTCCTCAACCCTGAGCCCGGCCCGGATGTGGGGGGCCAAGTGAAAGGCAGAACAGCATGATGACGGTTGCAGCAGTACAAATGATTTCCTCGCCCTCGGTGGCGGAAAATATCGCCACCGCGCGGCGCCTGGTCGGCGCAGCGGCGGCCACCGGCGCCAAGCTGGTGCTGTTGCCCGAATACTGGGCCATCATGGGCCAGAGCGACACCGACAAGGTGGGCCAGGCGGAGCGGCTGGGCAGCGGCCCTATCCAGGATTTCATGGCGCAGATGGCGCGCGAACACCATGTCTGGCTGATCGGCGGCACCTTGCCGCTGGTCTCAGGCGAAGACGGCAAGGTCCTCAACACCACCCTGGTCTACGACCCGCAGGGCGAATCGGCGGCGCGCTACGACAAGATCCACCTGTTCGGCTTCAGCAAGGGCAGCGAAACCTATGACGAAGCGCGCACCATCGTGCCCGGCGGCGCCGTCGGCATCTTCGATGCGCCCTTCGGCCGCGTCGGCCTGTCGGTATGCTACGACCTGCGCTTTCCCGAGCTGTACCGCGCCATGGGGCCGTGCGCGCTGATCGTGGTGCCGGCCGCCTTCACCCACACCACCGGACTGGCGCACTGGGAAGTGCTGCTGCGCGCGCGCGCCATTGAAAACCAATGTTACGTGCTGGCGTCGGCGCAGGGAGGCAAGCATCCTAACGGCCGCCGCACCTGGGGCCACAGCATGCTGATCGATCCCTGGGGCGTGGTCAAGGCGGTGCTGCCGGAAGGCGAAGGCGTGGTCAGCGGCGAGATCGACCCGGTCTTCCTCGAAGGCGTGCGCGAGAGTTTGCCGGCGCTGAAACACCGCACCATGTAAAGATTGCAAAGCAAATACTGATTATTGAGGTAAAACCATGAAATTATTCGAACCCAATCTATCCACCTTGTCCGTGGCGCGCGAGCTGCTGCTGACGCCGTTCGACCTGGACGAGGACAAGCTGCTGAAAGCGCTAGGCACGATGTTTACCCACAAGGTCGACTATGCCGACCTGTATTTCCAGTTCACCAAGAACGAAGGCTGGAGCCTGGAAGAAGGCATCGTCAAGACCGGCAGTTTTTCCATCGACCAGGGCGTCGGCGTGCGCGCGGTATCGGGCGACAAGACGGCCTTTTCCTATTCCGACGAGATTTCCGAACGGGCCTTGCTGGAAGCGGCGGCCGCCACCCGCACCATCGCCCGCGCCGGTGCCGGCAAGGTCAAGGTGGCCGGCAGCACGCAGCAGCAGGGCGGCCGTTCGCTGTACCTGCCGCATGACCCGCTGGCGTCGCTCGACGCCGGCGCCAAGGTGCAATTGCTGGAGCGCGTGGAAAAAATGGCGCGCGCCAAGGATCCGCGCGTGGTGCAGGTGATGGCGGGCCTGGCCGGCGAATACGACGTCGTGCTGGTGGTGCGCAGCGACGGCGTGCTGGCGGCCGACATCCGCCCGCTGGTGCGCGTGTCGCTGACCGTCATCGCCGAGCAGAACGGCCGGCGCGAAACCGGTACGTCCGGCGGCGGCGGGCGCTACAACTATGATTATTTCAGCGATGAATTGCTGGACAAATACGCCACCGAGGCGGTCAACGGCGCCCTGGTCAATCTCGAAGCGCGGCCGGCCCCGGCCGGGCCGATGACCATCGTGCTGGCGCCGGGCTGGCCCGGCATTCTGCTGCATGAAGCGATAGGCCATGGTCTCGAAGGCGATTTCAACCGCAAGGGTTCGTCGGCGTTTTCCGGCCGCATCGGCGAGCGCGTCGCCGCCAGGGGCGTCACCGTGGTCGACGACGGCACACTGGCCGACCGCCGCGGTTCGCTGAATATGGACGATGAAGGCAACCCGACCCAGTGCACCACACTGATCGAGGACGGCATCTTGAAAGGCTATATCCAGGACACGCTGAATGCGCGCCTGATGAAGATGCCGGTGACCGGCAACGCGCGGCGCGAATCGTTCGCCCACTTGCCGATGCCGCGCATGACGAATACCTATATGCTGGCGGGCGACAAGGATCCGGCGGAAATCCTCGCCTCGGTCAAGAATGGCTTGTACGCGGTGAATTTCGGCGGCGGCCAGGTCGACATCACGAACGGCAAGTTCGTCTTTTCGGCCAGCGAAGCATATATGATCGAAAACGGCAGGATCAGCTATCCAGTCAAGGGCGCCACCCTGATCGGCAATGGTCCGGACGTGCTGAACCGGGTGGCTATGATCGGCAACGACATGCGCCTCGATTCCGGCATCGGCGTCTGCGGCAAGGACGGGCAGAGCGTGCCGGTGGGCGTGGGACAGCCGACCTTGCGCGTGGACGGCGTCACGGTCGGCGGCACGGCTTAAACCAATGCCTGAGCCGGCGCGATGTTTGTGCGCCGGCATATTTCCTTGGTTTATTCCCTAGTTAAAACTTGTACCTGACCCCGGCATTGAAAAACCGTCCCACGGCGCCGTAATAGTCCAGCGGATTATACGAAGTCGCGCCATAGGTCAGCGGGTCCAGCGGCGCCACCTTGTCGAACAGGTTCTGGATCGAGGCGAAGATCTCGGTCTTCGGCGTGACTTGCCAATGCGCCGTCAGGTCGACCGTGGCGAACCAGCCGATCTTGCAACCGTCCGGCGCCGGGCGGCCGTCGGCGAACTGGCTGGCGCAGCCGGCCGGGTCGCCCCTGAACAGCACGTTGTCCAGCGAATCGCGGAAGTTCACCACCGTCGACACGCGCCATTTGTCGCGCTGCCAGGTGGCGCCCAGGTTGATGCGGTTCTTCGGCGTGCCCATGCAATTGCTGACGTCGCAATTGCCGTGGGTGCCGGCGAAATCGCGCTGCGTGCCGTCCTGCTCGGTGCGCAGCCATTCGATCAAATGGGTCCATTTGACGTCGAAATTGAGCGAACCGATATTGCTGCCGAAATTGAAACCCTGGCGGAAATCCAGGTCGACGCCGCGCACCTTGGTTTGCGCCGAGTTGACGTAGTTGGCCAGCACGGCGATGATGGCGCCGGGATCGCCCGGTCCGGTCGAGGTCGACGGGTCGCGCGCGATATGCCCGGCGGCGATGGCGGCGTCGGTCTGCTCCTGGTTGATTTCATTGGTGCGCTTGATTTGCCAGTAGTCGACCGACAGGCTGGTGCGCGGGATCGGATCCCAGACGACGCCGCCGGAAAAGCTCTTCGATCGTTCCGGGCTCAGGTTGGGGTTGGGCGAGGTGATGATGGCCACCGAGGCCGGGCTGCAGGCGACCGCGACGCCGAGGGCGCAACGCGCCGGATCGGACGCGGTGGAAAAGGCGGCCAGGCCACCGACGCCGTTTTCCGCCGCGCTCGGGGCGCGGAAGCCGCGCGCGAAGGTGCCGCGCAACGCCAGTTGCGTGAACGGCGTCCATTTCACGCCGGCCTTCGGCGTATAGGAATTGCCGACGTCGGAAAAATGGTCGCCGCGCAGGGCGGCCGACAGTTCGACCGTCTTCAGTACCGGCAAGGCCAGTTCGCCATAGGCGGCGCGCGAATCGCGCGAACCCTTGTAGGCGGAGTAGCCGAGGCCGATGATGTTGCCGGTTTCGGTGCCCGTGGTCGGCTGCAACTCGGTCGATTCATGGCGGAACTCGACGCCCAAGGCCAGGCCCATTGGCCCGCCGGGCAATTGGCCGAATTCGCGCGAGGCCTTGAAGTCGGCTTGCGCCAGGCGCGTCATCGCATGGTTGGAAATCGTCGGCGACAGCGCCGCGTAGACCGCCGGCGAGTTCAGGCCGGCGTTTTCGGCGATGCGCCAGTAAGTGCCGGGCGGCAGCGCCGCGTAAGCCGGGTTGACGCTGGCGGCGGCGACGTTGGCCGGAGTCGGGTTGAGCAGCGCAAAGACGACGTTGCGCTGCAGATAACCATTTTCCTCGTTCGATACCTTGTCTTGCGAGTACAGCAGGGCGGTGTCGATATCCCAGCCGGCCAGCGTGCCCTTCAGGCCGATCACGGCGCGGCCGAAGGTCGAGTAGATGTTGCTGCGGCGCGGACCGACGTCGGCCGCCAGGTAGCGCAGCCGGGCCGTGCTGCCGAAATACGGATTGTCCGGGTTGGCCGGGCCCAGCGCCACGGCGGCATTGCTGACCGGACCGCCGGGATAACCTTCCGAGGCGCTGACCGTCGACGGCGTCGTTTCGGCCTGGGTTTCGCTGCGGTACAGGTTCAACTCGGCATACGCCTGCATCTGCGGCATCATTTGCCAGGTGCCGCGGCTGAACAGGTTCAGGCTGTCCTGGCTGGGCTGGATCTGGCCGTATTGCTGGGTGGCGTCGATCAGGCAGCCGCCGCCCGGATCGCCTTGCGGATGGCTGGTGAAGTTGGAACAGGCGGCGTTGGGAAAGGTGCGGGTGAAGCCGACCCCGGCCGGATTGCCGCGCGAATAATAATCCAGCGTCGCTGGATTGCGCACATTGCCGTTGACCGCGCTGCCGGCGGCGTTGTTGCTGGTGATGGCGCCGGTGCCGCCCAGGCTTTGCTGGGCGTCGAAACCATAGTCGCGCAAGTCGGTGCGGCCGATCTGGGCGCGGTCGGCGCGCCATTCGTTGCGGATCTGGCCCTTGCGGCCGAATTCCAGGCTGAACAAGGCGTTGTAGCGGTCGCTTTCGAGGTCGCCGACGCCATGGGTGACGGCCAGGCGCGTGTCGTGGCCGTCGCGGTCGCCCGATTCGCCGGCGCTGGCCCTGATGGTGGTGCCCTGGAAATCCTTGCGCAGGATGATATTGACGACGCCGGCGATGGCGTCGGAACCGTAGATGGCCGAGGCGCCGTCCTTGAGGATTTCGACGCGTTCGATCGCTTCGGATGGAATGATGTTGAGGTCGGCGAAGACTTTCTGGCCGTCGTCGGCCAGGCCGTAGGGGGCGATGCGGCGGCCGTTCAGCAAGACCAGCGTCGAGGCCGTTCCCAGGCCGCGCAGCGAAATGCCCGAGGCGCCGGCGGCGAAGCCGTTGCCGAAGGTGGTAGGCACCGAGCCCTGGTTGTCCACCGCCAGGGTCTGCAGCACTTCGGCGACGGTGGTCTTGCCGGTTCTTTCGATGTCGTTGCGGCTCAGCGTCAAGACCGGCGAGGCTGTCTCGGACTGGCTGCGGCGGATGTTCGAGCCGGTGATTTCCACCCGCGCCATCGGCTGTTGGTCGTCGCGCTGCAGCACCTGTTCCTGCGCCTGCGCCTGCATGATGGACAGGCAGGCCAGGGTCAGTGCGGTCACGCCAGGGGGAAAGGCTCGGCGTACCGATATGCTTAGTTCCGTCATGTTGATTTCTCCAGATTATTAAAGTGAGTTTTCCCCGGCGTTTGAACGGCGCGGCTGCCCGCGCGGCGGCGGCCGAATCCGCTCTGACGGCGGTTGTCGCGTTCGTGCTTTTTTAGTCTTGTCGTGATCGCAATGTTGAGCCGTGAGGTGCATCAAGTGCGCGCCCCTGCGGCGGGTTCTGTGGTCGAGCGGCGACATAGTGCCCGGAGACAATTTGCTTGCCAAATGGCGGGAATTGTTGATATAGTCATTCACTCTTACAGGACGACGCACATGCAGACCACGCATTTTTTTACCGGCTATTTTTACTTTAGCAATTCCAACCCAAAGGCGGTGGAGTAGCGGCCGGTTCACGTAGTCAGCAAAAACGAGATCCCAGCAAATCCTGAAAAACCGCCAGCCAAGGCGGTTTTTTTTTAGCCGTACGTTCAGCCCTGAGCTTGAGTTGTTTCGATTAAGTTGTTTCGATTATTTTGGAGAAGATATGCCACGCACCGATGATTTGCGCATCCGCGAAATGAAGGAATTGGTGCCGCCGTCGCACCTGATCCGCGAATTCCCCTGCACCGAGCAGGCCGAGACCACCGCCGCCGGCGCCCGCGTCGCGCTGCACCGCATCCTGCACGGCCAGGACGACCGCCTGATGGTGGTGATCGGGCCGTGCTCGATCCACGATCCGAAGGCGGCGCTGGAATATGCCCGCCTGCTGGTGAAGGAGCGCCGGCGCTTCGCCGGCGAACTGGAAATCGTCATGCGCGTGTATTTCGAGAAACCGCGCACGACGGTGGGCTGGAAGGGGCTGATCAACGACCCGTACATGGACAATAGCTTCCGCATCAACGACGGGTTGCGCATGGCGCGCGAACTGCTGCGCGACATCAATGAACTCGGCTTGCCCGCGGGTACCGAATTCCTCGACGTGATCAGCCCGCAATACATCGCCGACCTGATCAGCTGGGGCGCGATCGGCGCCCGCACCACCGAATCCCAGGTGCACCGCGAACTGGCGTCGGGGCTGTCCTGCCCGGTCGGCTTCAAGAACGGCACCGACGGCAACGTCAAGATCGCGGTGGAAGCGATCAAGGCGGCTTCGCAGCCGCACCATTTCCTGTCGGTGACCAAGGGCGGCCATTCGGCAATCGTGTCGACCAACGGCAATGAGGATTGCCATATCATCTTGCGCGGCGGCAAGGCGCCGAACTACGATGCGGCCAGCGTCGACGAAGCCTGCAAGGCCATCGCCGCGCAAGGCCTGGCGGCGCGCCTGATGATCGACGCCTCGCATGCGAACAGCTCGAAAAAACCGGAAAACCAGGTGCCGGTCTGCGCCGACATCGCTGGCCAGGTGGCCGGCGGCGACAGCCGCATCGTCGGCGTGATGGTCGAGTCGCATCTGGTGGCCGGGCGCCAGGATCTGGTGCCGGGCAAGGAACTGGTGTATGGGCAGTCGGTCACCGACGGCTGCATCGACTGGAGCAGCAGCCTGGCCGTGCTGGAAGGCTTGGCGGCGGCGGTGCGGCAGCGGCGTCTGCAGGAAGATGCCTGAACGTCCGCGGCAAAAAAACCGAATTGCGCATGCTGCAATGCAGTATGCGCGACTGTTGTCAGACTTCTCCATGGCCGCTTTTATCCCCCGCTTCTTTCCTCTCGACACGGCAAATATGCGCTATCGTTAGGCCTTTTTGGGCCACGCCGCCGCTTGCCCAAGGCATTAAACTTGCTTGTAGAGAAGAGCTTTGACGTCGCCACGGCGCGCCAGGCATGGCGCGCCCTGCGACGGTGCGGATTTAGTCCATATGGAAAGGTGTTACATGAACTCAGTGTGGTTTCGGCGCCTGGTGCTTGCCTGCGGCGTGGCGCTGGGTGCGGGCGCGGCGCAGGCGGCGCCGGCGGCCGATGCGGCAACGGCGGCCCCGGTGAAAGTCTTGCACGCCATTTTGAACGCCGCCGAAACAGGATTCGATCCGGCCACCGCGCGCGACGAGTATTCCAACTACATCGTCCAGGCGATCTTCGAAAACCTGTACACCTACGATTACCTGGCGCGGCCGGTGAAACTGGTGCCGCAGACCGCCGCCGCCATGCCCGAGATTTCGGCCGACGGCAAGACCTATACCATCCACCTGAAAAAAGGCATCCTGTTCGCGCCCGATCCAGCCTTCAAGGGCAAGCGCCGC
>DASYLQ010000217.1:0-4138 GCA_036009485.1 Janthinobacterium sp. | reverse complement strand
CCGATCTCCGCCGCGACCCGCGCCAGGATACCTTTTTCGTTGTTGATCAGCAGCTTGATGCGGCTGTCGAAGCGGCGGTTCAGTTCGTGGCCCCAGCGCAAGGCGATCCAGCGGTCCGGCTCCTTCAGCGACTGGCGCTTGGCCAGCGAACAGTCGCTGGTGTGCACCAGCAAGCCCTGGTCGCGCCTTAACTGGCCGATGATGGCGTCGCCCGGGATCGGCAGGCAGCATTGCGCCAGTTGCACCGACACCCCCTCGCTGCCGCAGATGGTCACGGGATCGAGCTCGGCCGCGCTATTGTGGTCGACCGGCGTGTTCGCCGATTCGCCGCCGATCAGGCCGAAGATATGCCGCGCCACCAAGGCCGCCATGCGCTTGCCGATGCCGATGTCGGCATACAGCTCGTCCATCGACTTGGCGCTCGATTCATTCAGCAGGCGCTCGACCAGCGGCGCCGGCAGCTCGGCGGCGATCGACAGCGTCTGCAGCGCCTGGGACAGCAATTGCTGGCCCAGCGTGATCGATTCCGGCAGGTTGATGGTGCGCAGGTGGTGGCGGATGGCTGAACGGGCCTTGCCAGTGCGCACGAACGACAGCCAGCTCGGGCTCGGCCGCGACGAGGAATCGGTGACGATCTCGACAATGTCGCCATTGTGCAACTCGGTGCGCAGCGGCGCCGATTCGTTATTGATGGTTACCCCCACGGTATGGTCGCCGATGCCGGTGTGGATCGAATACGCGAAGTCGATCGCCGTGGCGCCGCGCGGCAGGGCGATGATCTTCGATTTCGGCGTGAACACATACACCGAGTCGGGAAACAGGTCGACCTTGACGTGTTCCAGGAACTCGGCCGAGTCGCCCGTTTGCTGCTGGATGTCGAGCAGCGACTGCAGCCAGGCATGGGTGCGCTGCTGCAAGTCGGTCAGGTTCGATTCGCCGTTTTTATACAGCCAGTGCGCGGCCACGCCGGATTCGGCGGTGCGGTGCATTTCCTGGGTGCGGATCTGGAACTCGACCGGCGTGCCGTAGGGGCCGATCAAGGTCGTGTGCAGCGACTGGTAGCCGTTCAGCTTGCGGATCGCGATGTAATCCTTGAACTTGCCGGGCATCGGCTTGTACAGGCTGTGCAGGGTGCCGAGGGCGACATAACAATTCTCGAAGCTGTCGACGACGACGCGGAAACCGTACACGTCCAGCACCTGGGAAAACGACAGGCGCTTGTTGCGCATCTTGCGGTAGATGCCGTACAGGGTCTTTTCGCGGCCATACACCTCGGCCGTGATTTCAGCCATGGCCAGCGTGTTCTTGACCGATTCGAGGATTTTCTTGACCACTTCGCGGCGGTTGCCGCGCGCCGCCTTGACGGCCTTGCCGAGAGTCCGGTAGCGCAGCGGATACAGGTGCGAGAACGACAGGTCCTGCAGTTCGCGGTAGATATTGTTCAGGCCGAGGCGGTGGGCAATCGGCACGTACACTTCCATGGTTTCGCTGGAAATGCGGCGTTTCTTGGCCGGCGCCATCACGTCCAGCGTGCGCATATTGTGCAGGCGGTCGGCCAGCTTGATCAGGATGACGCGGACGTCGCTGGCCATGGCCAGCAACATCTTGCGGAAATTTTCCGCCTGCGCTTCGATCTGGCTCTGGAATTCGATCTTTTCCAGCTTCGACAAGCCGTCCACCAGGCTGGCGACGGGAGCGCCGAAGCGCTCGATCAACTCATCCTTCTTGACGTCCTGGTCTTCCATGACGTCGTGCAGCAGGGCCGCCATGATGGCCTGGGCGTCCAGCTTCCAGTCGGCGCAGATTTCCGCCACCGCGATCGGGTGGGAAATATACGGCTCGCCGGAGCGGCGCACCTGGCCCAGGTGCATTTCATCGGAAAAACGGTAGGCTTCCTTGACCTTTTTCAGGTCGGAAGGCGTCATGTATTCGGCCAGCTTGTCGGCCAGCTGGCTGATCGAGGCCGCGCCGGCGGTCTGGATCGGCGTCGCCAGCGGCGAAGGCGTCACGGGCGGCACAGGCGCGCCGGCCGTGGACGCGACAAGGCCGCCGGACGCAGTTGCGCCCGGCGGTTTTCCACCCTGGCGCGCGGCCGGGGCGGGGGTGCCTGATAAAGTCGTATCGGCTGGTGTCAGGTTCATACGCAAATGCGTTCCGTCCAGTGTTTGAAAAATAAATCAGGCGAACCTGAGGCTACACTGTGCGGCAACGCAGGTTCCCAAATTACATGGGGACCTTTTTCAACATTTCCATCCCGACTTTGCCGGCGGCGATTTCACGCAGCGCAACGACGGTAGGTTTGTCTTTGGCGTCGACCTTAGGGGTGTGGCCTTGCAATAACTGACGGGCGCGATAGGTTGCGGCCAGGGTCAGCTGGAAGCGGTTCGGGATATTTTTGAGGCAATCTTCAATCGTGATACGGGCCATCTTGACTCCTGAGTAAATAGGTACTGCGTAGGTACTGCGGTATTGCTATTGTATTGCTGTCGGATGCTCTGTGCTGGAACAGGCTATTCGGCGTGAATGCCCAGCTGGGCGAAGAGCGATGCGTTGCGCGCCGCTTGTTGCGCAAACCGGCAACGGGTCGCTCTCACGATCGCGCTCAGTTCGGACAGGGCGACCATAAACTCTTCATTGATAATAACATACTCGAACTCCGGGGCATGGGCGATTTCACCGCCGGCCGCCAGCAGGCGCCGCGTGATGACGTGCGACTCGTCCTGGCCGCGCTTGTTCAAGCGCTCTTCCAGCGCGTCTATTGACGGCGGCAAGATGAAGATGCCGGCCGCCTGGGGGAATTGCTTGCGCACCTGGCGCGCGCCCTGCCAGTCGATTTCCAGCAAGATGTCGGTGCCGGTCTGCATCTCTTTTTCCACCATGATGCGCGAGGTGCCGTAATAATTGCCGTGCACCTCGGCCCATTCCAGGAACTCGCCCTGGTCGGCGCGGGCGACGAAATCTTCGGCATTGGTAAAGTAATACTCGCGGCCATGCATTTCGCCCGGGCGCGGCTGGCGCGTGGTGGTCGAGATCGATAGCTTGATGCTCGGTTCTTGCGCCAGCAATTTGTTGACCAGCGTCGATTTGCCGGCGCCGGAAGGGGCGACGACCATGAACAGGCTGCCGGAAAAGGCGGTGGGATGGCTCATGCTGATCTTTCGAAACGGATATCGGGAGCGGCGGTTTGCGCCGCCCAGGCCGATATTTTACCAAGAGCAACCGTTTTCTTCACAAAAGTTACGGTTCCTTTTGTCAGCAAGCAATTCAACGGCGCGCATGCGAAAAGTTTCATTCTACCATTCCAGCCTGGACTCGAAGTTCTGGACGATCTCCGAATCCTTCGTCTCTCGAAACGATGCCTCTTGAATCGCCGCGTCATTCATCACCAAGACGCGTAGCCAATCCAATGCAGGAAGTAGCGATTGCAAAGCATATCACCAAATGATAAGCTTTGACATGCGCTCAAAATCATCTGTCAGCCAAGGCCTGCCGGTTCAAGACATGGGTTGGACTACCTTCTGGGGCTTGATGGCGATATTCAGGTCCAAAACGACGAAGGCTACTGGGTAAAATTCGAAGTCGCGCGGGTCGAGGCGACACTAGACCGTCCGCACGGGATCAAGTATAGCCTCACGCTGCATGATCCTGACGGCAATCGCCTAATGGGTTTTGACAACGCCCATGGTGGAGTCAAGCCGGTAGGATCGAAATTCAAACACGCCGGCAAGCGGTTTCCTTTCGATCACCGGCACCGACATGCGAAAGATGAGGGCGTTCTCTATGAGTTTGACACAGCGTATAAGCTGGTCGAGGACTTCTACAGCGAAGTGGATCGTGTTTTGAAGGGAATATTGCTATGAAGCAGATAAAATTTGGTATCGCCTCAGTCGCCGAACAGCGGGCTCGATCACTGGCCATTGCTGCCGGTACTCTACAGCGTGGAGAGGATGACCCGAACGTATGGTTCCCATCAGTCAGCGCGGCAATACGTGTGCTTTCGGATGAAAATATGGCCTTGCTTAAATTCATTCGTGAGCAACGCCCTGAATCGGTAAGCAAGCTGGCGGACGCACTGGGGAAGCAGGCGCCGAATGTTTCTCGCTCGCTGCATACAATGGAGCAATTCGGCCTTGTCCGA
>DASYLQ010000216.1:0-5437 GCA_036009485.1 Janthinobacterium sp. | reverse complement strand
CAACTACTTCCCGATGATCGTCAACTCGGACGAGCGCCAGTGGACCTGGATGGACGAGGGCTTGAACAGCTTCGTCCAGTACCTGGCCGAGCAGGCGTGGGAAGAGCATTTCCCGTCGCGCCGCGGCGAACCGCGCAACATCGTCGACTACATGCGCAGCAAGAACCAGGTGCCGATCATGACGAACTCGGAATCGATCCTGCAGTTCGGCAACAACGCCTACGCCAAGCCGGCCACCGCGCTGAACATCCTGCGCGAGACCATCCTCGGCCGCGAATTGTTCGACTACGCCTTCCGCCAGTACGCCCAGCGCTGGAAGTTCAAGCGCCCGACTCCGGCCGACTTCTTCCGCACCATGGAAGACGCTTCCGGCACCGACCTCGACTGGTTCTGGCGCGGCTGGTTCTACACCACCGACGCGGTCGACATCAGCCTGGACGGCATCACCGAATACGGCGTCAACAGCAAGGATCCGGAAGTCGAAAAATCCTGGCTAAAGAAGCAGCATGACGCCCTGCCGGAATCGGTGGCGGACCAGCGCAACCACCTCCTGCCGCATAACACCGACGACAAGCCGCAACTGAAGGATTTCTACAACGAGCACGACGACTACACGGTCACCAACCAGGACCGCAACAAGTACGCCGAAGCGAGCAAGGACCTGGAACCGTGGGAAAAGGACTTGCTGAAACAGGGCAAGCACCTGTACCTGGTCGATTTTTCCAACCTGGGCGGGCTGGTGATGCCGCTGATCCTGGAAATCGAACTCAAGAGCGGCAAGAAATACATCGAGCGCATCCCGGCCGAAGTGTGGCGCTACGCGCCGAAGAAGATCACCAAGCTGATCGTCACCGACGAGGAAATGGTCGGCATGACCCAGGACCCCTACCTGGAAACGGCCGACATCGACACCAGCAACAATTCCTGGCCGCGCAAGATCACGCAATCGCGCCTGCAACTGTTCAAGAACGATCCCAGCCGCGCCGACGACATGATGAAAGACTACAATACGCCCTTGAAAAACCAGGATGCCGTGCAGGACAAGGCGGCGGCGGAAAACCCGACGAAGTGATGGCGTCCCTATGCAGGCAGGTAGTGTGAAAATGGCTCCGGCCTTGGCCACGGCCCTGGCGGCCGCGCTGGCGATGCTCGGCGCGGCCGCCGGAGCCCATGATTTCCACATGGGCATCGCCGACATCAGCTT
This sequence comes from Janthinobacterium sp., assembly GCA_036009485.1. GTDB lineage: Bacteria > Pseudomonadota > Gammaproteobacteria > Burkholderiales > Burkholderiaceae_D > Janthinobacterium. Next base: position 4,233 of record DASYLQ010000216.1, on the reverse strand, counting down.
CAACGCCCAGACCGGCAGCACCGAGATCGTGCACACCTATACCGCGCACGATGTCGAGGGCTTGCTGTCGAACCTGTACCAGCGCCAGTTCGACCTGAGCCGCGAAGAGGATGAGCGGGTGTTCCGCCGCTATGTCGAAAAGCAGTTTTATCTCGAGGCGCCGGACCATGCGCGCCTGCCGCTGCACTGGGTCGGCTTGAAGGCCGACGCCGACAGCATCGTCGTCTTCCAGGAAATCGAGCATACCCGGCTGGCCCCGGCCACGATGATCCACGACGGCTTGCTGATCGACTTCCTGCCCGACCAGAAAAACACCGTCAACGTGCAAACCAGCACGGCCATGCAAACCCTGGTCTTCGGCGCCGACAGCATCGAACAGACCGCCCGCTAGGCGATTTTTTTTGAGCCGCGCCGCCCTTTATTTTCCCTCGTCCGGATGCTCATCTTGCGCTTGAAATACCACGCCCCCGCCGCATGCGCCGCCCTCCTGATCCACAGCGCAGCCTGGGCCGACGACTATGTGCTGCTGCAGCGCGTGCAGGTGGAAGGCTCGCGCAGCAGCCAGCTGGGCCTGGCCGATTCGGCCGCCGACGGCAGCGTCAGCCAGCAGCAGCTGGAAGCGCGCACCGTCTACCGGCCCGGCGAATTGCTGGAAGCGGTGCCCGGCCTGATCGTCAGCCAGCACAGCGGCGAAGGCAAGGCCAACCAGTTCTACCTGCGCGGGTTCAATCTCGACCACGGCACCGACTTGCGCTCCATCGTCGACGACATGCCGGTCAACCAGCGCAGCCACGCCCACGGCCAGGGCTGGACCGACTTGAATTTCCTGATCCCGGAACTGTCGGCGCGGCTGGACTATAAAAAAGGCCCCTACTCGGCCGAAAACGGCGACTTCGCCTCGGCCGGCACGGTCTCGGTGGTGTACGCCAATCGCCTGACCCAGGGCATCGCCAGCGTCGGCGTCGGCCAGCACGGCTACGCCCGCAGCCTGGTGGCCGACTCGCTCGACGTCGGCAAGGGCAGCCTGCTGTACGCGCTCGAAGTGCAGCACTCCGACGGCCCGTTCGCCAACCCGGACAACTATCGCAAGCTGAACGGCGTGCTGCGCTACAGCGAGGGCTACGCCAACAACGGCTTCAACGTCACCCTGATGGGCTATGACGCCAACTGGAACTCGACCGACCAGATCCCGCAGCGCGCCGTCGACGACGGCCAGATCGGCCGCTTCGACGCGATCGACCCGACCGACGGCGGCAAGTCGCACCGCTACAGCCTGTCGAGCACCTGGCGCCGCACCACCCAGGACAGTTCGAGCAAGATCAACGGCTACATCATCGCCAACCGCCTCGACCTGTATTCCGACTTCACGTATTTTCTCGACGATCCGGTCAACGGCGACCAGTTCGAGCAGCCCGACCGCCGCGTCACCACCGGCCTGGAAGCCAGCCACACCTGGCACCGGCATACGGATGAAGGCACTTCGGACACCACGCTCGGCCTGCAGACGCAGAACGACAATATCTTCAACGGCTTGTACAGCACCAGGGCGCGCCAGGTGCTGTCGGTCACGCGCCAGGACCATATCGTCGAATCCAGCCTGGCGCTGTATGTGGAAAACAATACGCGCTGGAACAACTGGCTGCGCAGCACGGCCGGGGCGCGCATCGACGCTTACCGCGCCACGGTGCGCAGCGACCTGGCGGCCAATTCCGGCACGGTCGACGAACATCTGGCCAGCCCGAGCCTGAGCCTGGCCGCCGGCCCCTGGGCCTATACCGAGTTGTATCTGAACCTGGGCGACGGCTTCCACAGCAACGACGCCCGCGGCGCCACCATCGCCGTCGATCCAAAGACGCTGCAGCCGACCGACAAGGTGGCGCTGCTGGTGCGCTCGCGCGGCATCGACCTGGGCGTGCGCAGCGAATACGTAAAAGGCTTGCAAACCTCGCTGTCGCTGTACCGCCTCGACTTCGATTCCGAGCTGACCTTCAACGGCGACGCCGGCAGCACCGAAGCGGGCCGGCCCAGCCGCCGCTACGGCATCGAATTCTCGAATTACTACAAGCCGGCGAAATGGGTCGCCGTCGACCTCGACCTGGCCTATGCCAAGGCGCGCTTCCGCGACTTCAGCCCGGTCGGCGCTTACATTCCCGGCGCGGTCGAAGGGGTCGGCCAGCTGGCCCTGACCCTGACCCCGGACGGCCCGTATTCGGGTGCGCTGCGCCTGCGTTTTTTCGGGCCGCGGCCGCTGATCGAGGATAACAGCGTGCGCTCGAAGAAAAGCATGACCCTGAACGGCCGCTTCGGCTACAAGATCGACAAGACCGCGCGCATCGAACTGGAAGCCTTCAACCTCACCAATCGCAACGATTCGGCGATCGATTACTATTACCAGTCGCGCCTCCCCGGCGAGCCCGCGGCCGGCGTCAACGACATCCATTTCCACCCGATCGAATCGCGCTCGCTGAGGCTGACGCTGGTGAAGAATTTCTAGATTGTTGCAGATCGGCCCAGGCGTCGTAAAATAGCAGGCCAGACGATAACCAGGCCCGCATCCATGAGCTCATCTTCACCGATCTTCACCCCTCCCGGACAATTGGCGCAGGCGCTGCGCAACGACGGTTATGCGCTGCTGCGCCCGGCCGACGTGTGCGCGCTGGCCGGCCTGGAGCCGCAACAACTGGCCGCGCTGGAACCCAGCTGGGACAGCCTGGAACTCGACAATTACCTGAAGGACGGCGGCCATTACCGGCGCCGGCGCCATTCCTGTTTCGTGCTCGACGGCGCCGAGCTGGTGCAGATGCCGCACCGGGCCCACTGGCAGCCGCTCGAATACAACGCCCTGCACGGCGGCATGCACCGCCTGTTTCAACCGGTCGCCCCCGCCGTCGTCGAGCAGCCCGCCTGGGGCCGCCTGATCGCCGCGCTGGGGCAGGCCTGTTCGGCCGTGAAAGGAGCGCAACCCTGGTATATCGAGGCGCACCAGTTCCGCATCGACACCACCGACGGCATCGGCCGCCCGACGCCGGAAGGGGCGCACCGCGACGGCGTCGATTTTGTCGCCGTGATCCTGATCGGCCGCCACAATGTGAAGGGCGGCGAGACCCGCGTGTTCGAGGCCGACGGTCCGAACGGCAAACGCTTTACCATGACCGAGCCGTGGACCCTGTTGCTGCTCGACGACGCCAGCGTGATTCATGAATCGACGCCGATCCAGCCGCTGGGCGAGCAAGCCCACCGCGACACCCTGGTGCTGACCTACCGTGCCGGCTGTTTCCAAGGCGACAATTAATTCGATGCCGCGCGCGGCGGCTGCGGTGGGATATATTTCCTGTTTTGCGCTTAAATCCGATATAGTCACGCGACATGGACAGGCGCCGCGGCGCCTGCCGGCGGTGCGCGCGACATCAACCAGCATTCAAGGAGAGGCCTGTGGACTCCAGCTACGAAAGCTACGAAATTCAAGCCGACGAGATCGAGATCCTGATCGTCGAGGACAGCCCGACCCAGGCCGAGCGGCTGCGCCGCCTGATCCAGTCGATGCGCTACCGCGCCCGCGTCGCCGCCAACGGCCAGCTGGCGCTGGCGGCGATCCGCGAACGCAAGCCGAACCTGGTGTTGTCCGACATCGTCATGCCGGAGATGAACGGCTACGACCTGTGCCGCGCCATCAAGTCCGACCCGACCCTGCGCGACATCCCGGTGATCCTGGTGACCTCGCTGAACGACCCGAAGGACATCATCCGCGGCATCGAGTGCGGCGCCGACAATTTCATCCGCAAGCCCTACGCCGGGGATTACCTGCTGAACCGCATCGGCCACATGCTGATGAACCAGAAGTTGCGCAAGAACCAGAACATGGAGATCGGCATCGCCCTCTACCTGGGCGACCAAAAGCACTTCATCAACGCCGAGCGCCAGCAAATCCTCGACCTGCTGATCTCGACCTACGAGCAGGCGGTGCAGGTGAACGGCGAGCTGCAGGCGCGCGAGCGCCAGGTGATCGAGCTGAACATGCGCCTGGCCCGCCACGCCGGCGAGCTGGAAACCGTCAACCGCGAAATGGCGCTGAAAAACATCGAGCTTGGCGAAGCGAGCCGCATGAAATCGGCCTTCATCGCGAATATGTCGCATGAATTGCGCACGCCGCTGAACGCCATCATCGGCTTCACCGGCGCCCTGCTGATGAAGCTGCCCGGGCCGCTCACCACTGAGCAGGACAAGCAGCTCAAC
>DASYLQ010000215.1:0-3526 GCA_036009485.1 Janthinobacterium sp. | reverse complement strand
CGGGCGCCGGGCGACCGTAATACGCCGGTGCAGACGGATAGACGCGGGCGTCGACGTAGACGCCGCCGTGGCCGTAACCGCGGCCGTGGCTCAGGCTATTTCCCAGCGCCGCGCCGACCAGACCGCCGACCAGGGCGCCGTTCGGTCCATTTCCACTGCCGATCGCCGCGCCGACGATGGCGCCGGCGGCGGTATTAAAAGTACGGTCTCCGGCAGCCACCGCTGTAGTCGAGACAGCAGCCGTGGCCAACATCATCATACCCAGGATTTTCTTGTTCAGCATGGCGTTTCCCCTTCGTCCGAGACCGACATGGCCTCTTCATGAGTTTCACTATACCGCGCCAAGGCGGAATATCCAGACGCTAATACAGTTTCTTACAAGCGAAACAGGCTTGGTAACAACTAAAAGGAGGGGACTGAAAGGAGGGGACTAAAAGGAGGGCATTCAAGGCCGCAAGCCACCTTCCCATTCCGGCCGCAGCAGGCTGTATAGTTTCACGTCGCGGATCTGGCCATTGATGAAAAACGACTGCCGCAGCGTGCCCTCGGCGGTAAAGCCGCACTTTTGCGCGACCCGCTCCGAGGCGGCATTTTGCGCATCCATCAGCAATTCCAGCCGGTGGTACTGGAAGGCGTTGAACAGGTAGTTGACCAGCAGCCGCGTCGCCTCGGTGATGTAGCCGCGTCCGGCCAGGCCGGTCTCGAACAGGCGGTAGCCGATTTCCCGGCACAGCGGCGTGCGGCCCTTGAAGTGGGTGATGACGCCGACGATATGGTGGGCGCTGTCCTCGATGACGAACATTTCGCTGTCTTCGCTGACGAAGCCGGTCTGGATGAAATCCTTGCGCATCGCTTCCGGCGACTTGAATTGCGAGGTAAAGAAGGCGCCGCGCGAGGGCAGGTCGTTAACCAGCGCGATGAAGGTGTTCAGGTCGGCGTTCAGCAAATGCCGGACGGTGCAGAGACGGCCCTTTAACATGGCGGCTTTCGAAGGCGGGAAGGGTAGCCCATGTTAATCGAATGAAAACGACAAATCAATCGGCGCCCCGGGCGAACATTGCCAGTCGCATAAAAGTTGCTGCACGATATGGCCAAATGCGTTATCGTTGAAATCGCCTCACCTGGAGGCGGCCGTTCGGGACGCTGCCGGGTGCAAGCGCATCCCCCGACGCTTTGATCAACACTATCATCCAATAGGACGTGCATGAACTCCGTTTTCAAGAATACGCTGCGGCGCAAGCCTGTTTTGACGGCCCTCGCCGGCTGCCTGCTCAGCGCCGGCGCGCTGGCGGCCGCTCCCGGCAACGACCCGGCTGCGATGGCGCAGATCCGCGACACCGCGATGCAGAGCGACTGGGCCTACGAGCGCCTGTCCGACTTGACCGACCTGGTCGGCCCGCGCCTGTCCGGCTCTCCCGGCGCGGCGGCGGCGGTGGAACAGGTGGCCGCGGCGATGCGCAAGATCGGCGCCAAGGTCACGCTGCAGCCGGTCAAGGTGCCGCACTGGGTGCGCGGCGCGGAAACGGCGGAATTGGTCGACTACGCCGGACGTCCGGCCGGCTTGAGCCAGCGCGTGGTGCTGACCGCGCTGGGCGGATCGGGCGCGACCCCGGCCGCCGGCCTGACGGCGCCGGTGCTGGTGGTGCACAGCTTCGATGAGCTCAAGGCGCATCAGGCCGAAGCCAAGGGCCGCATCGTGCTGTTCGACGTGCCTTACGACCAGGCCATGGCGAATGCCGGCCAGTCCGGCCCGGCCTACGGCCAGGGCGTGGCGTACCGCATCAACGGCCCGAAAGCGGCGGCCGAAGCGGGCGCCGTTGCGGCGCTGGTGCGCACGGTCGGCGGCGCCGATTTCCGCCTGCCGCACACCGGCATGACGGATCTGTCGCCGGACGCGCGCATCCCGGCCGCGGCCGTGACGGCGGAAGACGCGATGCTGATGACGCGCCTGTCCGCGCGCGGCCCGGTCAAGATGCACCTGACGCTGACGCCGCAAAACCTGCCCGACGCCGACAGCTTCAACGTCATCGCCGACCTGCCCGGCACCGACAGGGCCGACGAAGTGGTGGTCGTCTCGGGCCACCTGGATTCCTGGGACCTGGCCACCGGCGCCAACGACGACGGCACCGGCATCATCAGCGCGATGGCGGTCATCGACACGCTGCAAAAACTCCATCTGCAGCCGCACCGCACGATCCGCGTGATCGCCTGGATGAACGAGGAAAACGGCGGCCGCGGCGGCAAGGCGTACTACGACTCGGTCAAGGGCGACATCGGCCGCCAGTTCGCGGCGATCGAGAACGACATGGGTTCGGGACGTCCGCTGGGCGTCGTCTCCGGCGCCAGCCCGAAGGCGGAAAAGCTGTTCGCGCCCTTGCGCGCGGCCCTGCTGCCGATCGGCGCCGGCTTGCTGACGCATCGCGACGTGCTGGGCACGGGTGATTTGAGCGCGCTGGAAAAGGGCGGCGTGCCGAGCTTCGAGCCGATGATCGACGGCCGCAATTACTTCAACTACCATCACTCGCCGGCGGACACGCTCGACAAGGTGGTGCCGGACAACCTGCGCCGCCACGTCGCGTTCATGACGGAGCTGGCCTGGTTCCTGGCCAACGTCGACCAGCCTATCGGCCGCGCGATGGCGCAGGACGAGTAAGGCCGGCGTTCAGAGAATGTCGATCGGGATCTTAAGATAACGCACGCCATTCTCTTCGTTGCCCGCGCAAATGGAAACGCGGCGCGCGGCGCTTCATGCTACGATTTCTCATCATTCACAAGGAGATCGACATGGGCGACCAATCGAAAATACATTACAAGGGTTGGGAAATCGTCCCGCTGGCGATTCCCACCGAAGACCGGCGCTGGGGCGCCAGCTGCGAAATCGAGCGCGCCGGCGCCGACGGCATCGAGGTATTCCAGGGATCGACCATGCAATTCGTGCGCGACAACGAGGATGACGCGATCGCCGCCGCCTGCGACGAGGCGATCCGCCAGATCGACAACATCATCGCCAACCCCCTGGTGCGCCTGGCCTGAGGGTTGGCGCCGGTCCCTCTCTGCTTTCCGCGTCTCCGAACTGCGCCGGATCCAGCTTCAACCCCAGCCTGTTGTATAAATCCACGGAGAAACGGGGCGCGCCCGCTTGAGCTTGCGGCTTGATAGAGGTGTGCCGCAAGGCCGGATTAGGACCGTATACCCAAAAGATACCTGTCCGGCTTACTTCGGTGTGGTGAAGCTCGCCTGCCGCGATGCGACCTGTCGCTCCCTCTCCGCGAATTTCTCCAAGTATCGATTGTATCGTGACTGGATGATAGGTCACTTGATCGCCCCCTGGTTCGTATCCAGTCCATCCTGCCAGGAGATATATATGCAACTTTTACACATCGATCCCAGCATTTCCGGCACTCGGTTCGTCAGCCGCCAACTGTCGGCCAGCGCTGTCGCCCGCATGAAGGAGACCTCGCCCGGTTTGGCGGTGGTCTATCGCGATCTGGCGGCCGCTCCGGTCCCGCACCAGTCGCCGGCGCTC
>DASYLQ010000214.1:0-5265 GCA_036009485.1 Janthinobacterium sp. | reverse complement strand
TGTCGTCGCCGGCAAATTCGACCAGCAGGATCGCTTCCGGACTGCCGACCAGCGCCTTCTCGATCACCGGTTTGAAGGCGGGGTTGGTCAGCGACAGGTCGATCATCGTGCGGTCGACCAGCTCGACAGCGGTCGGTCCCAACTTGACGATGTGCTGCGTCATGTCCATCGCCTGATAGAAGGTCGGGAAGTTGATGACGCCCAGCACCTTGTGCTTCGGCAGCGGCACCAGCTTCAGCGTCACCTGCCGGCTGTAGGCCAGCGTACCTTCCGAGCCGACCAGGATGTGCGCGAGATTGGCGCTGCCGTCGTCGGTATAGGCGCGCGGATTCTGGCAGTCGAACAGGTCGATGTTGTAGCCGCCGACGCGGCGCAATACTTTCGGCACGCGCTCGATGATTTCGTCGCGCTCGCGTGTGGCGATGCGGCGCAGGCCTTCGGTGATTTCCTGTAAGCGCGGCGTGCGCGCCATGTTGTGCAGCGCCTCGAATCGCCCGAGCGTGCCGTCTGCCAGCACGGCGTCGATCGACAGTACGTTGTGCACCATGTTGCCGTATTCGATCGAGCGCGAGCCGCAGGAGTTGTTGCCGCTCATGCCGCCGATCGTGCATTGTGCAGCGGTCGAAACATCGACCGGAAACCACAGGCCGTGCGGCTTGAGCCATGCATTGAGATGATCGAGCACCAGGCCGGGTTCGACCGTGATGGTGCGTTGTTGCGAATTGAAATCGATTATCTTGTTCAGCCATTTGCTGTTGTCGATGACCAGCGCTTCAGCCACGGTTTGGCCGCATTGGCTGGTGCCGCCGCCGCGCGCGAGGATAGGCGTTTTGTTCGCATGCGCGATATCGAGGCACCGCAGCAGGTCGGTCTGATCGCGCGGCACCACGACGCCGATCGGCATGATCTGGTAGATCGACGCATCGGTTGCGTAGCGGCCGCGATCAGCGGCCGTGAACATCACGTCGCCGCGCAGTTCCTTGCGCAATTGCCGGGCCAGCGCGCTGCCGCCTTGCGCGGTGGCGGGAACGAAATGCAGAGGCTTGGGCAACATGGAGAATCCTTTTCTGACGCTGCCGACATGACCGAAGCAGCCGGCACCGCTCTATTTACAACAGCATGAATCGAATCGGCGGCAGCGATCCGATGCGACCGCTCAGCGTGCCGCCGGCGTCGGGAAAGTGCATGCCGGTGTACGAGCCGGTGGTAACGACATCGCCCGCGCACAGGGTCCATCCCTGCGAGCAGCAATGATTGACGAGCCAGGGCAGCAACCGGCGCGGGTCGCCTGCCGGATTGCGTCCGGTACCGGAAAAAATGCTGCGCTCATCGATGCGAAAATCGACTTCGGTGCCGAGGAAGGGAAAGTCGGCGTCATACGGCACGATTTCGCCGATGATCAGTGCGCCATGATTCTGCAAGTCCGCCAGTTGGGTCAGCGGGCCGACATCCGGTTTCGGCCAGCCGGCGATGCGGCTTGAAACAATCTCGACCGTGGTGGCCATGTGCGACAGACTGCGCAGCACTTCCTCGTCGCTGTACGGCTCCTCGAGCGGCGTGAAGCTGCGCGAAAACGCGAAGCCGATTTCCAGCTCCAGTCCCGGCATCCGGTAGTGCTTGCGCTGCACATAGGCCGGGTCCGGCATCACGCCATCGGCCGGCAGCGGCGTGCCGCGCATTGCCGCCTGCGGCGACGGTGCGCCGACCTTCCATGCGCCGACCCCTTCCTTGCGCCGCGACAGGATTTCGCGCTGGACGGCGTAGGCGGCCTCCGCATCCACCGGTTCGACTTCGCGCGGAATGACGGCGCCGACACCGGAGCGGTGCGCCTGCATCAGCAGGGTGCCGAGTGGCGTATCGGGTGGATGTCTGGACATGAGCAAGCTCGGCGTGGCGAAGTGGTTGGGCTTGACCGGCATGATGACGTCCTAAAAATGAAGGGTGAATCAAAACGAAAGCGGCCCGGCGCTGTTGGGCGCCGCGCCCGCCTTCCCTGCCTGCTGTATTACACGCCTGCTTTACCGGGTGTCATCGCGGTGCGGATGACGCTGCTGTCGGAAAACTTGCTGTCCGGGCGCATGCGCATCGCCAGCACCACGCCCAGTCCCATCAGGATGATGCTGCTGAGGAAGGGCAATTCCCAGTTCCCGAAACGGTCGATCAGATATCCGCCCACGACCGGGGAAATGATCGCGGCCAGCGCGGAACCCGTGTTCATCATGCCGCTGGCGGTGCCGGAAAATTCCGGGGCAATGTCCATCGGGATGGCCCACATCGGCCCGATCGTCATTTCGGCAAAAAAGAAGCCGGCGCTGAGACACAGGATCGAAATATAAATGTTGTGATTGAACATGATCGGCAGCATCGACAACAGTGTCAGCAGCATGCAGACGGCGACCAGCCAGCTTCTGGCTTTTTTCAGGCTGCCGGTGCGTTGCAGGATCTTGTCGGTGACCACGCCGCCCAGTGTGTCGCCGATCACGCCGGCAAAGAAGACGCTGGAAGCGAAGAGCGCGGATTTCTTGATGTCGAGATCGTAGCTGTGCAGGAAATATTGCGGAATCCAGCTCAGGAACAGCCAAAGCGTCCAGCCGTAGCAGAAATACACAATTGTGACCGGCAGCATCTTCTTGAACAGCGGCCCCCAGGGAATATTCTGATTGGCCTTTTTTGGCGCCGGCATGGCCGCCAGTTCTTCGGAGGTCATGCGCGGATGTTTGGCCGGGTCTTCGGTGAAGACAAAAGCCCACACGATCACCCAGATCAGGCTCAAGGCGCCGCAAAGATAGAAAGAAGAGCGCCAGCCGTATTGCACCATGATGAATACCACGGCGGCTGGCGCGATGGCGTTGCCGATGCGGGCGAAAGCGTGGGTGATGCCTTGAGCGAAACCGCGCTTTTCCTTGGGGATCCAGCGCGCCATGGCCGATGTCGCGGCCGGGAATGTCGCGCCCTCGCCGAGGCCGAGCAGGAGACGCGCCAGCAGCAGCGAGGCCAGGCCGCTGGCAAAACCGGTAAGAATGGTCGCCACGGCCCACAAAACGCCGCAGTAAATCAGTGTGCGCTTGGCGCCGAATCTATCGCTGATCCAGCCGCCGATGACTTGAAACAGGAGATAAGGATAGGCGAAAGCAGAAAAAACCAGCCCGATTTCCGTCTTGGATAAACTGAATTCCTTGCCGAATCCGGCCGCGGCGGTACTGACGTTGACGCGGTCGAGATAGGTGATGAAATACATCATGCATAGCATGAAGAGCACGATGGTGGTCGCGCGAAAGCGTAGGTGTTTCATGGTTGTCTCCAATATTGAGAGTCGTCCTGCCGGAGAGCGATTTCTGCTTTCCAGGGCGCGCGGCTGTCCTCTGCGTGACATGCCGGGCGCTTTCTTTAATTCATAAGGAAAGAGGCAGCCGTTGGGCCGCCTCCCGGTATCGCTTATGCTGCATGCAGCAATGGCTGCTTCTTCCTGGAAGAAAGATGCTCCATCGCCGCCAGCACGCCGCTGCCGGCCAGAGGCACGCCGGCCAGCTTCAGCCCCATCTCGCAGCCGGAAAGCGTCGCCATCAACGTCAGGTCGTTGGCTTCGCCGAGGTGACCGATGCGGAACATGCCGCCCTTCATTTTCCCAAGTCCAGTGCCGAGCGACATGTCGAAGTTTTCGTAGATGATCTTGCGGATTGCGTCGGCATCGAAGCCGGCCGGCGTCATCACACCGGTCAGCACCGGCGAGTAGACGGCGGCGTCGGCGCACTGGATTTCCAGGCCCCAGGCGCGCACTGCTGCGCGGCAGGCTTCGGCCAGGCGTTGATGGCGCGCGAAGACGTTTTCCAGGCCTTCGCCGAGAATCATGTCAAGCGCTTCGGACAGACCGTATAAAAGATTGGTGTTGGGGGTGTACGGCCAGTAGCCGCTGGCGTTCATTTCGATAATGTCCGACCAATCCCAGAAAGCGCGCGGCAAGGTCGCGGTTTTGCTGGCGGCGATCGCTTTTTTGGAGACCGCGTTGAAGCTGATGCCCGGCGGCAGCATCAGGCCTTTTTGCGAACCGGAAACGGTTACGTCGACGCCCCATTCGTCGTGCCGGTAATCGGCCGAAGCCAGGCCCGAGATCGTATCGACCAGCAACAGGGCGGGATGGCCGGCGGCGTCGATCGCCTTGCGCACGGCGGCGATATCGGAAGTGACGCCGGTCGAGGTTTCGTTGTGGACTACGCAGACCGCCTTGATCAGATGCGCGGAATCCTTGCGCAGGCGCGCTTCGATCAGATCCGCTTGAACGCCGCGGCGCCATCCTTCGATGCCGGGCAGGCCAAGAAACTCCGGCTTGAGTTGCAAGGCTTCCGCCATTTTTTTCCACAGCGTGGCGAAATGGCCGGTTTCGTACATCAGCACCGTGTCGCCCGGGCTCAGCGTATTGGTCAGCGCCGCTTCCCAGGCGCCGGTGCCGGAGGCCGGATAGATCACGACCGGCTGCTCGGTCTTGAAAATTTTCTTGATGCCTGCCAGTACCTGCAGGCCCAGCGCGCCGAACTCAGGGCCGCGGTGATCGATGGTCGGATAGCTCATCGCGCGCAGGATGCGGTCCGGCACGGGGCTCGGGCCGGGGATTTGCAGGAAGTGCCGGCCGGCCGGATGAAAGTCGAGTTTCAGCATGGGAGTCTCCTAAAAACTACAATATTGGATTTTGCATACAAAATACTTTAGCAGAGCGAATTACAATAGTAAAGCGATCTGCATCATCCGCGCATATAAAATCTACCTCCTGATGAGATGGTGGGTCCAATAGTGCTTTCTAACGTAACCCGCAGGTACCCTAAGAAAGTCTTAATTCGATTAAAATAGGCCGACTTATACTGGGCTTAGTATGCAAAATACAGTTAATGAACAAGGAAAGCGCATAGGACCGGCGGATATGCCGCGGGTTGAGCGGCAACGTCTGCACGATGCCGTTGTGGAGCATTTGCAGAAGCTGATCATTGAAGGCGTGTTGGCGCCGGGTATTAAATTGAACGAGCGCGAGGTATGCGAGCGGCTTGGTATTTCACGCACGCCGCTGCGCGAGGCGATGAAGGTGCTCGCTTCCGAAGGGTTGATCGAGATCGTGCCGAACCGCGGCGCCTTCGTTTCCAAGATGAACGACACCGAAATCTGGGAAGCCTTCGAGGTAATGAGCGGGCTGGAAGCGCTGTCCGGCGAACTGGCTGCCGAGCGCATTTCGCCCGCCGAGATCGCCGACATCCAGCAGTTGCACGACGAGATGCTGGT
>DASYLQ010000213.1:0-9847 GCA_036009485.1 Janthinobacterium sp. | reverse complement strand
CGGGTCTTCCTGTTCAGTTGCTGATCACGCGGGCGTGGATCACGGCAAACCATTTGGCCGGGTCGGTCCAGATCCTGGTCGCGGAAAAGCCGGCCTGTTCCAGCATGCCGACAAAACCGGCCTGGGTGTATTTGTAGCTGTTTTCCGTGTGGATGCGCTCGCCGCGGGCGAATTCGCGGCGGCCGCCCTGCCAGCTGACGCTCAATTGCTCGCGTGCTTCCAGGTGCATCTCGACGCGGCTTTCCTCTGCGTTGAAGAAGCCGCGGTGGCGCCACTGCCTGACGTCGAAATCGGCGCCCATCAACTGGTTCAGGTGGCGCAGCATGTTCAGGTTGAAGGCCGCCGTCACGCCGATGGCGTCGTCATAGGCGGCGTCGAGCACGCCGCTGTCCTTGATCAGGTCGACGCCGATCAGCAGGCCGCCGTCGCCGCAGGAGTTGGCGCGCAGACGCTTGAGGAAGGCGACGGCCTGGTCCGGCGCGAAATTGCCGATCGAGGAACCGGGATAAAAGAACAGGCGCTGCTCGGCGCGCACGCTGGGCGGCAAGTCGAGGCGGCTGGAAAAATCCAGCCCCAGCCCGGTCATTTGAATGTGCGGGAAAAGCTGCTGCAGGCGGTCGAGCGACTCGCGCAGGAATTCATAGGAAATGTCGACCGCCACGTATCGGGCCGGGCGCAGCAGCGGGAACAGCTTCGCGGCCTTGGCGCAATTGCCGGCGCCCAGGTCGATCAGGGTCTTGCCGGGGCCGATGGCGTGCGCCATGTCCGCGCCGTGTTCCTCGAAGATGCCGGCCTCGGTGCGGGTCGGGTAATACTCGGGCAATTCGCAAATCGCTTCGAAGAGTTTCGAGCCGAGGGCGTCGTACAGGTATTTGGGTGCGGTGCAGGCGTCGCGGGCCAGCAATCCCGCGCTGATTTCGGCGATCGCGGCGGCGCTGGCGGCGGCGAAGGCAGGCGGGATGGCGGCGGGAGGGGTCGTGAAAGCGTTGTCCGAGGCGCGGGATGTAAGCATTGGCGGTTAATCTGACAATAAATAGTTGAAGGCCGCCATCTTTTGCCTCCCCACACCTTGATTTAAAGCATAGGCTACTGCTGCGGATGACATTTTTGTTATGATAGCTGAATATCCAAAATGACGGCGGTACCCGATCTGATCCGTGCGCGATCTGATCCGTGCGTTAAGTGACGCACGCAAGCAGCCAGCTCCTTCATCGGTCGCCAGCGTTTTATTTTTCTTCCACAGAAAGTCTTTCGATGATTAAATTTTCCGCCGCCAAATCCTTACTGACGGCAACTTTCGGCGCCTGCCTGCTGTGCGCCGCCGCGCCGTCGTTGGCCCAAGCCGTGCTGCGCGTTTCGGCGATTCCGGACGAGTCGCCGACCGAATTGCAGCGCAAGTTCAAGCCGCTCGGCGAATACCTGGAAAAAAAGACCGGCATGAAGGTGGAATTCACGCCGGTGACCGATTACGCGGCATCGGTGGAAGGATTGATCAACCATAAGCTGGACATGGTCTGGTTCGGAGGCTTCACCTTCGTGCAAGCCAAGGACCGCAGCAAGAACCAGGTGACGCCGCTGGTGCAGCGCGCCGAGGACGAAAAATTCCAGTCGGTTTTCATCACCACCAGCAAGGACATCAACAAGCTGTCCGACCTGAAGGGCAAGACCCTGAGCTTCGGTTCGGAATCGTCGACCTCGGGCCACCTGATGCCACGCTCCTATTTGCTGGCGGCGAAGATCGATCCGGACACCGACCTGAAACGCATCGCCTTTTCCGGCGCCCATGACGCCACCGTGGCGGCGGTGGCCGGCGGCAAGGTCGATGCCGGCGCGCTCAATATTTCGGTATGGCAAAAGCTGGTCGACGAGAAAAAGGTCAACCCGGCCGTCGTGCGCGTGTTTTACACCACGCCCGGCTACTACGATTACAACTGGAGCGTGCGCACGGACATGAGCCCTGATCTGAAAAAGAAGATCACCGACGCCTTCCTGGCGCTGGACCCGAAAAACCCGCAGGACAAGGTCATCCTGGACCTGCAGCGCACCAGCAAGTTCATCCCGACCAAGGCGGAAAACTATAGCGCCATCGAAGCCGCCGCGCAAAACGCCGGCCTGCTGAAGAAGTAAGGGAACGGCTTTATACCATGCTTTTACCAAGTTCCACCGCCGCCGGGCGGCACCGGCCATGACCACCTATCGCCTGGAAAACCTGACGGTGCGGCACCTGGCGGCCGGCGCCGCCGCCGCTCTGCGGCAGATCGACCTGGTCGTCGCCCAAGGCGAGCAAGTGGCGCTGATCGGCCCTTCCGGCGCCGGCAAGACCACGTTGCTGGCCACCCTGGCCTGCTCGCACAAGCCCGACAGCGGCACATTCCGCGCTTTCGGCGTCGATCCGTGGGCGCTGAAGGAGAAGCAGCGCCACCGCCTGCGTTCGAAGCTGTTCCTGGCGCCGCAGACGCCGCCGCTGCCGCCGCGCCAGCGCGTGGTGACGGCGGTGCTGGCGGCGCGCCTGCCGCAATGGAGCTTGTGGCAGGCGCTGGTCTCGCTGGTCAAGCCGCAGGATCCCGAGGCGGCCTGGCAGGCGCTGTCGCGCTTCAACCTGGGCGACAAGCTGTATGCCCGCGTCGACCGCCTGTCGGGCGGCGAACGCCAGCGCTGCGGCCTGGCGCGCCTGCTGCTGTCGACGGCGCAGGCGCTGCTGGTGGACGAGCCGCTGTCGGCGCTCGACCCCAATTCTTCGCAACTGGCCGTGGCCGCCTTGCAGGAAGAGGCGGCGGCGCGCAAGGCGACGCTGATCTGCAGCCTGCACCAGGTCGACGTGGCGCGCGCCGCGTTCCCGCGCATCGTCGGCCTCAGGGATGGCCGCATCGTCTTCGACCTGCCGCGCGAGGCGGTGACCGACGCCATGATCGCGGCGCTGTACCAGAACGAAAAGCCGGCGCCGGGCCAGCCGGAGCGGCACGAGACGCCGGCGCAGATCGCCATCGGCGCCTGTTTTTAATTCTTGATCGACCAAATGAGCAGCCTTTCCCTCGAGCGCCGCGCCGCGCGCCACCCCGATCCCGCCTGGCGCGGCCGGGTCGCCATGAGCATCGCCGGCCTCCTGATCCTGTGGCCGATGCTGGTGGCGAGCGAATTCCACCCCGCCATCCTGTTCGACGGCCAGAGCCTGGCGGCGACCTGGCAATTCCTGTCGACCTTTTTCCCGCCCGAGCATTCGGCCGAATTCCTCCAGCTGCTGCTGCGCGAAACCTGGCAAACCGTGGCCATCGCCAGCGCCGGCCTGTTCCTGGCGCTGCTGGGCGCGATCCCGGCCACCATCGTCATCACCGACCGGCTGTCGATCTCGCGCCTGGGCACCGGGCGCATGCGCCTGGCCGCCGCGGCCGTGCGCCAGGGCGTGCGCTGGCTGCTGGTGCTGTTGCGCAGCGTGCCGGAACTGGTATGGGCGCTGCTGTTCGTGCGCATCATCGGCCTCGGGCCGACTGCCGGCGTGCTGGCGATCGCGCTGACGTATTGCGGCATGCTGGGCAAGGTGTATTCCGAGATCCTCGAATCGTCCGACGCGCAGGCCAGCGACGCCCTGCTGGCCAACGGCAGCGGGCGCCTGGCCGCGCTGCTGTACGGCGCCTTGCCGGCGGCGGGCTCGGAACTGGTGTCGTACACGATGTACCGCTGGGAGTGCGCGATCCGCGGCTCGGTGGTGATGGGTTTTGTCGGCGCCGGCGGCCTGGGCCAGCGCATGGATGAATCGATGCGCAACCTGGCCGGCGGCGAAGTCTCGGCGATGCTGCTGGTGTTCGTCGCCCTGGTGGCGCTGGCCGACCTGGTCTCGGCCATGTTGAGAAAGCGCCTCGGATGAAACGCCTCGACCGCTGCGCCATGCCGGCCGCGCCGGCCCGGCCCTACTCCACCATGCTGCTGGCCCTGGGCCTGGCCGCCCTGGTGGTGCTCAGTTTCGCCACGCTGCCGCTGCACTGGGCCGAGTTTTTCGCGCCCGAGGCGCTCACCAGCACGCGCGAATTCCTGGCCGGCTTCGCGCCGCCCGAGATGGCCGGCCCCTTTGTCCTGAAGACCGCCATCGCCACCGCCGAGACGTTGTCGATGTCGGCGCTGGGCACCTTCCTGGCGATGTTGGCGGGCCTGCTGTTCGCGCTGCCGGCGGCCGGCCGTTTCGGCGCGGCGCCGCGCGCCGCCATGCGCGCGCTGCTGAACGTGCTGCGCTCGGTGCCGGAACTGGTGTGGGCGTCCATCCTGCTGATCGCCGCCGGCCTCGGCCCCTTCGCCGGCACGCTGGCGCTGGCGGCACACACTGCCGGCGTGCTGGGGCGCCTGTTCGCCGATGCGCTGGAAAACGCCGCGCCGCATCCGGAGCACAGCCTGCGCAGCAACGGCGCGGCGCCGATGGCCGCGTTTTTCTACGCCACGCTGCCGCAAACGCTGCCGCAGATGATGTCGTATACGCTGTACCGCTGGGAAAACAATATCCGCGCCGCCGCCATCCTCGGCGTGGTCGGCGCCGGCGGCCTGGGACAGATGCTGAAATTCCACCTGTCGCTGTTCCAGATGCAAAAGGCCGCCACCGTCATCATCGCCATGCTGCTGCTGGTCGCGCTGGTCGACGCCATCAGCTTCATCCTGCGCCGCGCGCTGACGCGCTGACACGATTAACGATGGCGACATCATCGCTGTCCTGCACACATGACCCAGCCCATGCTCGAACTGCGCCACCTGTCCAAATCCTACGCCAACGGGAGGCCGGTGCTGGCCAACCTGTCCTGGTCTTTCCGCGCTGGCGAATTCGTCGCCATCATGGGCGATTCCGGGGTCGGCAAATCGACGCTGCTGAACCTGATCGCCGGCCTCGACGCCCCCGACCGCGGCGCCGAAGCCAGCCCGATCCTGATCGACGGCCTGGCCATGTCCGGCCTGGACGACGACGCCGCCACGCGGCTGCGGCGCGCGCGCATGGGTTTCATCTTCCAGGCTTTCCACGTGCTGCCGCACCTGACCCTGCTGCAAAACATCGCCCTGCCCCTGCTATTGAACGGCCTGGCGCCGCAGCGCGCCGAAGAAATGCTGGATGCGGTCGGCCTGGCCGGGCGCGGCGCCGATTTCCCGCACCAGTTGTCGGGCGGCGAGATGCAGCGCGTCGCCATCGCCCGCGCGCTGGTGCACAAACCGGCCCTGGTGCTGGCCGACGAACCCACCGGCAACCTCGATCCAGACACCGCCCATGGCATCCTTTTGCTTTTGCGAAAAGAAATAAAAGCCACCGGTGCCGGCGCCATCATGGTCACGCATTCCCATGCGGCAGCGGAAATGGCCGACCGTATACTCATCCTGACCAAATCTGGACTGCAAGAAACAACAGTCGTCAACCTATCTCATCAAACATTCGATTAATTTTTACAACAATGATGCCGTACCGGCATCGACCGTAGTATTATTGAAACAACTTACTTGGTTATAAATAGTGTTCTGGACGCACGCCAACGCAGAAGGCTGGATCGCGGTGGTGGACTACAGCGTGGGCAAGCAACCCATCCTTTTTTATTAACCTTTAGGAGGAGAAAATGAACGTAAGGCAAAAAAAACTGGAAATGATTGAGGCGATGAACCGCGCGCGTGCGCTCGAGCCATCGAGTTTTGTGCCGAACAAATTACTCGACACACTGATCGAAAAAATGAACCTGAAAAACGATGCGGAGTTATGCCGCATCCTGGAAGTACAGCCGCCCATCATCAGCAAGATCAGGCACCGCAAGCTCACCGTCGGCGCCACCATTTTGCTGCGAATGCATGAGAAATCCGACATGAGCATTCGGGAATTGAAAGAGTTGTCGACCGCTTCAATGCACTGACCTGCGACGAGCTATTTCGTGCAATGCCAGGCGCCGGCATCGCGGTCTCCGGCGCCACAGATACACGCTAATAAAACAGTTGCAAAAGACTCAATCTGAGACATCAGCCCAAACTTCGCTGCACTGTCTAAACCCGCCCCCGCAAGGCGCCGCCGCCATGGCAGGCCCACCGCTTCTAAGCAGCCTCACCAGCTTACCGACACACTACCCGGACCTCCGCGTCATCGTGACGGCAGAATTGGCCTCGGTCGATATCATCAGGTTTTGCATTGCTTCATCCTTTTTATAGAGACGAGGCAAGCGTAGCGATCTAATACTTCAAGAAAGTGACATTGCCGTGTCAATTCAATGACACAACAACCAATCTTTCTATCAACTTTTCTTTGGACGTCCGGTTTTCAACTGCGGCAAGGCGGCCAGCACGCTTTGCAGCGTGGCCAGGTCGATCTGGCTGATCAGCGCCACGCCGATGCGCAGCAATTCACTCTTCTTGATCTCGAAACCGGCCTTCAGGCAAGTTTTTTTCACCTGGCCCAGCACCGCGTATTCCGCTTCCGGCATCGTGAAGCTGTCGCGCACCAGCTTCGGCTTGCGGGCTTTTTCCCTGGCGGCGGCGCTGCCCGCGTCGGCTGGCGCCTTGGCGGCGGCTTTGGCTGCCGGCTTGGCTACGGGCTTGGCTGCCGGCTTGCCGGCGCTTTTTACCGCGGCCGGTTTGGCGATGGTCTTTGCAGCCGGCCTGGCCTTGCTGGCGGCGGCAACCTTGGCCGGTGCTGCCTTGGCCGGTGCTGCCTTGGCGGCGGCCGGCTTGGCGGCGGCGGGTTTGGCTTTTGCCGACGGCGCTTTCGCGGCCACAGGCGCCTTTACCGCCGCGGGTTTCGCTGCGGCGGCCTTGGCTGGCGCCGGTTTGGCCTGGCCGTTGGCGGCGGGGTTGGCGGCGGGCGCCGCGACCTTGACGCTGGATGTCGTTTTATTCATGGAATCTCCATTTTATAAATAATATAAACAATATATACCATTTACAATAAAAAGGCTTGCATTTGGTCAAAAATCTGAGCTAGATGAATGCCATTCGGCCGGACCGGAAAAGCCATTCATCCCATGCAATCAGGCGTTGGCGCGGATGCTGAAATCGATGCCCACCTCGTCCCACAATTCCTGTTCCTTTTCGATCCAAAAAGACACGGTGGGATGGTGCGCCACCCAATCGCGCTTGATTTCCAGCTCGATGCGGCTTTTCATGCGCAGGCGCAGTTCGCTGAAATCGGCCTCTATGCGCGAGTGCATGAACAGGATCGCCAGGCGCAGCGCCAGCACCGCCTTGGCGAAATCGGTGTCGGCCAGGGCGTCGCCGATTTTGCGCAGGTTGCCCTTTTGCGCCATGATCAACTTGCTCATGGTCTTTTGCTCGCGCGTCGTAAAGCCCGGCAAATCGGCGTTTTCGACGATGTAGGCGGCGTGCTTGTGATAGCCGGTCTGCGACACCACCATGCCCACTTCGTGCAGCAGGCCGCTCCAGCGCAGGCATTTGACGAGGCCGTCCGAACCTGGCTTGAGCAGCGCGAACAGGGCCACCGCATCCTCGGCGACGCGGCCGGCGCGGCTTTCGTCGACATGAAATTTTTGCATATAGCCGCGCACCGATTGCTCGCGCCGGTCGCGCTTGGTCGAGCGCAGGTACAGGTCCCACATCACGCCCATGCGCAGGCCGGCCTCGATCGGGATCATCACCGGGATATCCAGCTCGCTGAACAGGCCGATCAAGATCGCCAGCCCGCCGACGATGGTGCCGGCGCGGTCCGGCTTCAGTCCCGGCATGTCGATCTTGCCGACGTGGCCGAATTCGATGAAGCGGCGCTTCAGCGCGTCCAGGCTGGTGCGCGACAGGTCGCCGCGTCCCAGGCTGTTGCGGGCGATGATGTCGGCGATGGCGCGGATGGTGCCGGAAGAGCCGTAGGCGCTCTTCCAGTGCTGCGGGCCGAACGGCGGCATGCCGTCCTCGAAATGGCTGCGCGCCGACAGGATGGCCGCCTCGAACGAGGGCGCGTCGATGCGGCCGCCGAGGAAGAAGGACAAGCTTTGCTTGACCGTGCCGACGCTGAAGGATTCAACCCGTTCGATGTCCTGGCCGCGGCCGAGGATCAATTCGGTGGAGCCGCCGCCGATGTCCATCACCAGGCGGCGCTCGCCCGGCAGCGCCAGCGAATTGGCCACGCCCATGTAAATCAGGCGGCCCTCTTCCTCGCCCGAGATGATCTCGATCGGGTAGCCGATGGCTTGTTCGGCGGCCGGCAGGAAGGCCGCCGAATTGCCGGCCACCCGCATCGCCGAGGTGGCGACCACGCGCACCGCGTCCAGCTCATAGGCGGCCAGGGCGACGCGAAAATTGCGCAGGCAGGCCAGCGCGCCCTGCATCGCCGCGTCGGTCAGGTTGCCGCGCGCATCCAGGCCGGCGGCCAGGCGTATCGGGTCGCGCATGCTTTTCAGGACGCGAATGGCGCCGCCATCGTGCTTGCCGATGTGAAGGCGAAAACTATTGGATCCCAGGTCAACCGCAGCGTACATACAAGCCTTTAAAATTGAGCGTTACCACGAAGGCTTTCGGTGTTTCAGATGATGACGTCCATCGGGTGGCGCATGCCGCCACGGCCCAGGCTCAAAAAGCGTAACACACTAAGAGGCCGTTTCAAAGTGGGCGTGGCAAGGCGCGGCGACGATGACAGTACGCGCCTGTACGGCGAGGAGCCGCAACGCTGCCACGGCCATTTGAAACGGCCTCCAGGCCTCCGAACTGACGACTTGTCGACAGGCGTGCGCCCGCCATTACGTCTCCAGCGCGGCGGCCGCGGCGGCCGCGGCGACGCGGTTGCGGCCGCCCTCCTTGGCCGCCTGCAGCGCCTCGTCGGCGCGCTTGAACAGGCTGACCGTGCTGTCCTCGGCGCGGATGGTGGTCACGCCCAGGCTGGCGGTCAGGTTGATGACGGCGCGCTCGGTCTTGACCGGCAATTGCTCGACCGCGGCGCGGATGCGCTCGGCCACCATCAGCGCATCGTCCAGGGTGGTGCGCGGCAGTTGCACGGCAAATTCGGCGCCACCCAGGCGGCCCATCAAGTCGCTGTCGCGCAATTGCTTCCTGCACACGTCGACCGTGGCCTTCAGCACTGCGTCGCCGACCGGGTGGCCGTAGTTGTCGTTGACGCGCTTGAAATGGTCGAGGTTGAGGATGATCATCGCGGTCGGCATGCCGGGCCGCCGCGCCAGCGCCATCCACGGCGCCAGCGCATGATAGAAGCCGCGCCGGTTCGGCACGTCGGTGAGGGCGTCGACCACTTCCAGGCGGGTCAGCTCGCGCTGCAGCTTTTCGCGCGACAGCAGCAGGAAGCCGAAGGCATTGGTCAGCATCATCAGGTAAATCGCGCCCAGGCCGGCCTCGCGCATCAGGTCCGGCGAGAGCCAGGACCAGCCGCCGGGCATGGCCACGGCCAGCAGACCGCGGGCGGCCAGCGCCGCCGCCAGCAAGGTCATGGCCATGGCCAGGAAGCGCCGCAGCATGCTCGCTTCCGGCCAGCGCGGCACCAGGGCGGCGGCGCCGGCCAGGAAGAAGACGCTGACGACCAGCGCGCCGGCGGCGCTGCGCAAGCCGGGCGCCAGGTCGGCCAGGTACAGCGGCAGCGCCAGCGCGACGGCCGCCGCCAGCGGCGCCATCGTGTAGCGGCGCCAGCGGCTGCGGCCGGCCGCTTCCCACAGTGCGCCGGCGTCCAGCGCGACGCCGGCGAACAGCAGCGCGTTGGCCAGCGCGACCGACATCAGGTCGGGGACGACGCCGCGCAGGTAGACCAGCAGCCAGGCCGCGGCCTGGCATTGCTTGGCGATGGCCCAGGTCGACAGGCTCAGGGGGCGCTTGCTTTCGTACTCAAAGAAAAACAGCGCCGCGCACAGGCTCAGGTTGCCCAGGGCTAAAGCGAAGACCAGTGTTTTAATATCCA
>DASYLQ010000212.1:0-6567 GCA_036009485.1 Janthinobacterium sp. | reverse complement strand
CCCAGGATGGCTTCGCGTATCGCGTGGATGTCGCGGTTGGCGATCCGGGTTTCCCCATCCTTGCGGCTTTCATACACAAACAGGTCCAGCTGGTCGGCCAATTCCTGGTCGAGATAGTTGCGGATGAAGCCAAAATCGTCTTCTTCCCTGCAAATATCGCGCGCCGCGGCGATGCCCCGTTTTTCAATGATGTTTTCCCACATGGAAAATCCCAAGTGATATGGATTCACCGACAGGGCCAGTTGGTGCTCGCCGGCAAAGGGCCGCACGACATCGGAATGCGACTTGATGGCGGAAACATACAGCGAATGGGGGAGGAAATCCGCTTCGCGCAGCAATCGCGCATGCCAATACGAAGCCCAGCCCTCATTCATGATCTGGCAGGCAAATACGGGGTAAAAATAAAATGCCTCTTCGCGCACCGCCAGGAAAATATCCCGCTCCCAATCCTCCAGTTCCGGCCCGTGCTGCGCCATAAACCAGAGTAAATCGTATTCCGGATGAGGCGGGATGGCCGGATGCAGCGGCGGCGCGGCCGGCACGGACGGGGGCGGTTCACCCGGCAAATCCTGGTAGCGCCGGCTGAACGCTCCCGGCAAGTCCGGCGAGGGCGGCGCGGCCGGCGCCGGGTAGGGCGGGCGGTACAGGTGCTGGCCGATATCGATGTGCGCTTCCAGCGCCAGGGCGGCGTCGAGAATGGCTTCCACTCTTTCCTGGCCGTGGCGCGAAAAGGCGTCTTCGATGCGGTGGGCGCGGGCGGCGCTCTGTTCGAGAATCCGGCTGCCCGCCATGGCCGTGAAACTGGCGAATAACTGATTGTTCTTCACGAAATCGGCGTGTCCGAGCACGTGCGCGGTGACCAGGGTATTTTCCGCCGGCGAATTGCTGTCGACCATATAGGCGTGGCAGGGATCGCCGGGAAACATCACTTCAAAGATGCGCGAATTGCCCATCCGCTGGCGCACCAGTTGATGGATGTAACGCACGCCGAAAGACCAGTGGCGCATGCGCACCGGCAAGCCGTAGACGGCGATTTCCGTCATGAAGCTGTTTGGCACGAGTTCGAAATCGACCGGATAAAAATCCAGGCCGAGTTCGACGGCCAGCGCCTCAATGCGGGCGATCTGCTCCCCGGCCTGGCTGGCGGCAGTTGTCATGGCCGGGCATCCTGCGCCGATTGATGCACGAAAAATTTGCGCAAGGCGCGCCAGACATCCTCGCCGCTGTTCAGGATACTGGTGGCGACCGGCATGCCGCGCCGTTCCAGTTCCTTGCACAGGCGCTGCATTTCAGTGTCCAGCGAGCGCGGCATCCCGGGCGCCGTCTCGATATAGCCGATGTAATTGAGCAGTTTCGCAAGCTCGGTCAGGGCCAGGCTGGCGGCGCCTCGGTCTTCCGTGAAATTCTCGCCGTCGGACGCATAAAACATATAGGCGTTATATTGGCCACCAGCCTGCCTGGCGCGGGCCAGTTCCAGCGTCAGCCGGAAGGCGCTGGAGGCGATCGTGCCGCCCATGCCGGTAACCTGGAAAAACTCGCTTTCGGGGAATTCCCAGGCTCGTGTCGTATGGCCGATGAAACGGGTTTCCACCCTGGCATATTGGCGGCGCAAGCCTTGCAGCGCGAAGAAAAAAAACGACTTGGCCAGTTTGCGCTCGGCCTGGGTCATGCTGGCGGAAACGTCGACGACAAAAAATACCACGGCATTGCTGCTCGGCTTGGGGCGCATCACCAGTTGCCTGAAACGCAGGTCGTCGTTGGTGAAGGCGACCGCATCGCGCTGCAGCGCGCGGCGTTTGATCGCCTCCTTCACCGTACGGCGCCGGTCCAGGCGGGAACGCGCGCCGCGTTTGTCCCAGCCTTCGCGCACCGCTTCCCGCTCTTCGATCAAGACGTCGCGCTGCGGCTTCAGCAAGGGCAGCTTCATTTCCTCCCACAACCATTCCATGATATCGTCAATAGGAAATTCCAGCATCAGGCGCAGCTCGCCATCTTGATCGCCGCCGCTGTCGTCGGTGCCGCCATTGCCGCCCGGCCCGGCATGGCCAGGCCGCAGCAGATCGCCAGCCTTGCCTTCGCCCTGCCCGGCGCCAGTCGTGCTGTGCATGTCGGCCAGGCGAAAGCGGGCATGCTCCAGCAGGCGCACCGGCACCTGCACCGTGCGTTCTTGCGGGCCGGTGATCAAGTCCGGGCCGGCGATCAGCTCGGGCAGATGGGCTTGCACGGCATCGCGCACTTTTTCATTGTGGCGCAGCCAGTCCCGCGCGCCCCTGGAAAACAGCTCGTACCAACCGTTTTGCATGTTTTCGCTTTGCATGTTTTGCCGGAAGGGACTCACGATGCGCCTCTTTATTCCTGCGCCAACAGGGTGGTCACATAGTTCAGGGCCTCGCGCGCGCTATGTTCGTCATAACCGTATTCATCGACCAGGCGCTGCTCGACGGCCGAGATCTTGGCCTTGACTTCCTCATCGGGACGCCGGGCTGAACTAACCAAGCGCAGCACGTCGCGGCGCTGCTCGAACAAATATTGCTGGACTGCGTCATGCAGTTGCAAATGACTGCCGAGGCCGAATTTTTCGCCGCGCTTGTAAGCGCCCATGGCCTTGCGCACGACTTCCTGGCGGAATGATTGCTTGCCCGAATCGGAAATGTGGATCTTTTCCTCCACCGCGCGCAGGAAGCGCTCGTCCGGCCGCCTTTCCTCGCCGGTAATGGGATCCTTGACCTGGCGATTGTCCAGCATGGCTTCGACTTCATCGAGATATTTGTTGAGCAAGTCGTCGGCTTCCTGTTCGAAGGAAACAAAGAGCGCCTTGTGCACGTCTTCCTTGACCCAGCGGTTATAAAAATCCTTGCGGGTCAGTACCAGATAATCGACCCATTTGCGCTTTTTCCTGGCTTCGATGCGGGCGTCGCTTTCGATGCCGTCCTTTAAGGCCAGCAATACGTCCATCGTGCTCAGGCTGCGCTGGCTGGAGGCGATGATGGCGTTGGACAAGGCATTGACGACAAAGCGCGGCGACACTCCAGCCAGGCCCTCGTCCGGCGCCTTGTCTTTTTCCTTGACGCGCCGTGCTTCGTTGCGGTTCACGCCTTCGACTTCCTCGTCGGCGTGGATGCGCACTTTTTTCACCAGTTCGGTTTCCTTTTCATCGCCTTCCTGCATGCGGCTGAGGATCGCAAACACCGCGGCCGCATGCAATACATGGGGATCGAGATGCACGCCGCGAAACGCCGGCGCTGCGGCCAGGATCAGCTTGTGATAGATGCGCGCCTCCTCCCGGTAGTTCAGCGTGTAGGGCACTTGAACGATGACCATGCGGTCGAGCAGGGCTTCGTTTTCGCTCTCCTGCAGGAATTTCCTGAATTCGGCCAGGTTGGTGTGCGCCAGGATGGTTTCATCGAGGTAAATCAGCGGAAAACGCGCCACCTTGACGTTTTTTTCCTGCGTCAAGGTCAGCAGCAGATACAGAAATTCGCGCTTGACCTTGAGTATCTCGATCATTTCCAGCATGCCGCGGCTGGCGGCATACACCGCGCCGGACCAGGACCAGGCGCGCGGATCGCCCTCGTCGCCGAATTCGGCCACCTTGGACAAGTCGACCGAACCGACCAGGTCGGCCAGGTCGGCGGTGGTGGGATCGTGCGGCGCATAGGTGCCGACGCCGCTGCGGCCGGCTTCGGAAATATAGATGCGTTCGACCGGCATGCGCAGGAAGTCGCCGTCATATTCCTGCTCGACGCGGGCGCGGCAGTGCGGACAGGCTTCGCCGGCGATTTCCACATCGTAGGCTTCGCGAAAAACGGCGCGCATCGTGTGCGGCACCAGATGCAGCGGCGATTCGTGCACCGGGCAGCCGGCAATGCCGTACAGCGCGCCTTCCTGGGTATGGCTGTATTCTTCCAGTCCGCGTTTCAGCAAGATGACCAGGGTCGATTTGCCGCCCGACGGCGGGCCGAGCAGCAGGAGCAGGCGGCGGCCGACTTCGGAGCCTGCCGCGGCCGCCTTGAAATAGGCGGCAACGCGGTCGATCGCCTCGTCGATGCCGAACAGTTCGCCGGTGAACAGGCGGCAGCGGAAGTGGCCATCCTCATCTTCGTCGCCGGTGCTGCGGATCATGTCCCATATATATTGGTGTGAACTGCGCGCCAGCAGGCAGGGCGCCTCCGGCAGGATTTGTTCGATGAATTGGACAAAGCTGCCGGTCCAGTGGCCGACGCGGTGCTCATGCGTGAATGCAACGAGTTGGTCCAGGAAGCCCACCTCCCGGCCGGTTTTCCGGCTGCTATCGCCGGATTGAAGATTGTCAGGATGAACCGTCACATCTGCCCCCGGGATGAAATGGCGAACTCGACGTGGCAGGAATGATGCTGGAATAATACGCGGTGATATGCGCCGGCTACGTCAGAAGATCAAGTATACGGCGGGCGGCCCTGCTTAGAGCATGATATCGATCAATGTGGCGCGGGGAATTTGTGTTCATTTGCAGCTGAGTCTGCCGTGCCGCGCGGCTTGCGGCCATGCTTAAGGGCTTGCTTAAAAGCGCTTGGCGCCATCGTTGTTATGCCCGGTGGCGGCTTTCAGCAGGGTCGACGCCCTCAAGTCTTCCTTTGGCGTCAGCCTGTCGTCCGACGGCGCCGCCACGGCCATTTCCTGGACTGCGGGAGGGTAGTCGCGCCGGGCGGCTTCTTCCAGCAATTGCCGGCCCTTGACCGAGTCGCGCGGTACGCCATTGCCTTCCTGGTAAGCGTTGTGCAGCAAAAACATCGCATGGGAATTGCCGAGATTACTTGCCAGCGTCAGCCATTTGGCTGTTTCGGTCGGATTCGATGAAACGCCATCGCCGCTTTTCATTAACAAGGCCAAGGTCAGGGCCGCTGTCGAATGCTTGTTTTCCGCCGCCATCTTGTACCAAGGCCAGGCCTTGGCCGGTTCCGGCTTGCCGCCCGCCGCCATGCGATACATTTCACCCAACTGGAAAGCAGCCTCGGCATCTCCGGCGCGGGCCGCCTTTTCCAGCAAGGCAATGGCTTCGGCGCGTCGCTCCAGCCGGTTCCGGTAGAGCATTCCCAGTTCGCGCTGGGCCACCGGCAAGCCCTGTTCGGCCCATTCTCGCACGCGGCGCTCGGCGGAGGCTTCGCCGCCCTGGCTGGCCGTCAATGCAGTGGCTTCAATTTGTGCCGGAGACGGCAGCATTTCATCCTTGGACTGGCAGGCAATCATTGAACCTATCAGCAACAAGACAGAGACCAGGCCGATGCCGGATTTATTGAATAATTCCATCTACGTTTTGACCTTAAATAAAACATGTTTATATGCTATATCGCTACATAATACACTGCGCCATATGTGTTTTTTGACATACTCGGTAACACGATGTAACTTTCGAACCCAATTGTAAAAATTGGTATTAACAGTACATTCTATCAATGATTCATAAAATGTGAATATATTCTCCAGATCTTTCATATGTCCCAGCACGGCAAACTCAGGGCTGCCGGCGGCGACGCATATTGAACCAATAAAGCGCTGACTTCGCGCTGCTATCTGGCTTGTTCTTGAGCCGCCCTGGCGGCGGCCGGATCCACCGGCAATTCGTCGGCATCGGTCTCGTGGCCGTGCGAACCGCAAAGGCGGTGCCGAACACGGCTTGTTTGTGGCGAAGCTGTCCCAAGCAGTGAATCAAGCAAATTGAAAAAATTGAACAGACAAACGCAAGTTAGTTGCATTATAATCGCTTGGGTCTGGCACCGAAATGCAAGCGACTTGCACGACAGCGTGTCGGATTTATCATCAACCCTTTTTTAATTTCAGGGATATCTATGATTGCACCACCCTGGCCATTCTCGGCACCGGCGTGCCCAGCCTGACCCTGATCCTGGTCCTCGGCATGCGCCACGGCCTGGACCCCGACCACTTGGCCGCCATCGACGGCCTGACCTTGCGCACCTTCGCAGCGCGGCCGCGCTGGGCACCGTGGATGGGCGGCTTGTTTTCTATGGGTCACGGGATCGTCATACTGTCGATCGTTTGCCTGGCCGCGCTGGCTTCCGAACGTTTCCAGCCGTCGCCGTCGCTGTTTGGCTGGCTGGAGTGGATACCCGCGCTATTGCTGCTGTTGCTGGCGATAATGAATGGCCGTGCCTTGCTGTCGACGGCCGCCTATCCGCTGGCCAGCGTCCGCTCGCGCCTGTTCCCCAGGTGGCTGAGCGGGCGCAGCGGCCCCTGGTCCGGCGTCGTCCTGGGCATGGTGTTTGCCGCGGTATTCGATACGGCGCTGCAGGCGGCCGCCTGGGGTTATGCCGCCACCGCGCTGGGCGGCATGGCATCGGCGCTGGGCGTGGCGCTGATATTTAGCGCAGGTATGGCGATCACCGACTGCTTCGACGGTTGGGTCACGGCGCGCGTGATGCGCACCGGGCGCCAGGAAATCATCGCGGCCTTCCGCCGCCGCCTGGGCTGGCCCATCGTCTTGATGTGCGCGGCGATCGGCATCTACATGGTGCTGAGCAAGCTCTTTCCCGCGATGGAAATCGTCGAGCAATGGTATTCGATACTGGGAGG
>DASYLQ010000211.1:0-10202 GCA_036009485.1 Janthinobacterium sp. | reverse complement strand
CTGGCCGGTGGCCCAGGCTTCGCCGATCAGCCCGACCATCGGCGCCACCAGGCCGATGACGAAATTCTTCAGGCCCATCGTCGTGGCGGCCAGGGCCAGCTTGCTGCGCAGCGTTTCCATCTGATGGGTCTTGCACAGGTCCAGGTAAAACAGCAGTTCCTGCTGGCTCACCAGGCTGCCGCCATAGCCGTCGCCGAAGACGGTCGCCATGCCGCTGTTTTTCGCCAGTGCGCGCAATTCCTCGGTGCTTTGCTGGATGATCTTGCCCGGCCGGTAGCCCAGGTCGAGCAGGCGCTTGACCAGGCGCAGCTTGAACACTTGCTCGGCTGGATAGACGCGTTCGCCGAAGCCATCCCGCAACGGCTGCGGAAAGGCATAGCGCCTTTCCCAGACACGCAGGGTTTCCTTGGCCAGACCGGTATCGCGCTCGACGTCGCTGATGCTGCTGCAACCCGGCAGGGAAGGAAATTTGATGTCCATATCAGGTGTCTTGGTACAAGGTGGTCTTGGTAAAGCTGGTCTTGGTAAGGCTAAACGAAGCTTACCGGAATGTTGCTTACAGCCGCTTTGTTGCAGCTGCCGCAAAGCATATTTTACCTTCTTCTTTATAGCAAATAGATCTTGCCCTCGCGATACGGCTGAATCCGATTCCCGGCCCTGCGCCAGCCGGCCCGGCGCGCGGGACGCTCCCGGCTGCGCTAAAGTATACAATTCCCGTTTCAAGCTGGCCCGCAAGCCAGAGGGATAATCTGCGCGCCTCACGCGGCGGTCCCTTACAACACGAGGAGGCATATGAAGCAACAGCGACGACACACGCGTCTGGCGCTGGCCGGCTTGCTGCTGATGGCGGCGGCGGCGCCGGCCGCGGCGGGCGGCACGGGGTTGCCGCGCTACGGCGTGGCGGTGTATTCCGACCTGTGCGTCGAGCGCGGGAGCGGCGACATCGGCGGCCAGCGCATCAGCCTGCACCGCTACGCCGAAGGCGACAGCCTGATCTATGAATTCACCGCCGGCGGCTTGAGCCTGCCGGTGGTCGCCAGCGACGTCAGCATCGACGACCAGACCGGCGTACTGACCTTCAGCGTACAGGTGGCGGACAAGGAAGAGCGCACCATCTTCGGCAAATTCTCCGCGGACGGCGAACACCTGACGCTGACCGGCGGTTATTGCGGCAATGCGGCGTATCCGATGCGGCTGTCGAAAGTCAGCAATTTCAGCCGGCCGCCGGGCGCCTGCAAGGCTTGCCCGGAGACGCCGGCGCCCGCGCCGGCGCCTGTCGAGCCGGTGGAGCCCGCCGTAGCGCCCTCCGTTTCCTAGGCGTCGCGCCGCCATTTTTGCCGCCGTCCCCGGCGACGCGGTACAATGGCGGCTGAAGCAAGCCAGGCAGCCGCTGGTTGTAGCGTAATGCGCAACGGGAGGAAGGTCCGGACTCCATAGAGCAGGGTGACGGTTAACGGCCGTCCGCCGAAAGCGGCGAGCGCAGTCGGCTCAAGGTATAAGGCGAGGAATAGGGCCACAGAGACGAGCGTATTTAGTTACGGTGAAACGCGGTAACCTCCACTCGGTGCAATTCCAAATAGGCACGCGATGATGCTGCTCGCGGAGCGTGCGGGTAGGAAGCTTGAGCGCCGGAGTAATTCGGCGCCTAGAGGAATGGCTGCTATAGCGCAAGTTCGCAAGGGCTTGCGCCGTAACAAAATCCGGCCTATCGGCTTGCTTCACTTATTTTATATATGCAGAATGGCGGCGCGCATCCGGCGCCGTCCGCCTGCGTCCCCAAGGCGGGCCCTTCCCCCGATTCAGATCAAAACGATGGCCACGGCTGTGTTTCGCCTCTACTTTTCTATATCCCACGAAGTAACTTTTTAGATAATTTTGTCTATACATGCTGGCCAATTCCCTTGCTTGAATAATGGGCGGCCCGAAAATTTCCCATCCCTGATGGGCAGCGCGCCAGCGCCGCCGGACGGCGCCGGGAAGCCCATGGATAGCCGGATGCGGCGCAAAAACCCGTCCGGCCGCGCGCTTGCGCGGCAGCGCCGGCCGCCGGATTGCGTGCTTTGCTGCAAAACTTTTCTGTTTCTTTGCCGCAACCTTATGAATTTTTTTTAATTGCCGGAAATTTCTCTTTGTGCCTGTTTTTGCGTCAAAACACATGTGTGCAGATGAGGTAGCACATTCACTATCTCCTATAAGTGCCTAATTTCTCGACGTATTTTTGTTCGAGCCTGCTTCAAGGAACAACGCTAAGTCCTTGACTTCATTACAAAAATCCCTGTTTTTCCAATTGGAAAGCGCTTGACCACCCTCTTTCCTTCCACTAAAGTGGGGAACGGTGTGAAAAAGTGTGTTTTTGTGGGAAGCTCCGCCAAAACCGGAACAGGCGACAGGCGCTCATCGATTATCGATTAATCATTTCCAGTCATTTCAGGTCAAAGGTAATTTGTGTTTCAAGGCGCATCTTCCATCAATCTCGATGCCAAGGGCCGGATGTCCATCCCGGCCAAGCATCGCGACGCCTTGACCATTCAGTGCGAGGGTCGCCTGACCCTGACCAAGGACCCCGACGGCTGTCTGCTGTTTTTCCCGCGCCCCGTGTGGGAAAGCCGGCGCGAGCAAATCGCCGCCTGGCCGATGTCCGCCCGCGCCTGGCAGCGCATTTACCTCGGCAACGCCTGCGACGTCGAAATGGATTCGGCCGGCCGTATCCTGATTTCGCCGGAACTGCGCAACGCCGCCGGCCTGACGCGCGAAGTGATGATGCTCGGCATGGGCACCCACTTTGAAATCTGGGACTCGGCCAAGCTGGCCGAAAAAGAGCAGCAGGCCATCGAAGCCGGCACGCCCGATGTGTTATCCAATTTTTCTTTCTGAAGGCGCCGCGATGACTGAATTGGCGCTGCCCCAATTCCAGCATCGTACGGTGCTGCTGGACGAGGCGGTCGACGCCCTCGACCTGGCGGGCGCGCGCGCCGGCGGCCTGTATGTCGACGGCACCTTCGGCCGCGGCGGCCATGCGCGCCTGATCCTGTCGAAGCTGGGCGCCGGCGCGCGCCTGATCGCCTTCGACAAGGACCCGCAGGCCATCGCCACCGCCGCCCGGATCGACGACGCGCGCTTCCAGATCGTCCACGACAGCTTCGCCACGATGGCGGCCAGCCTGGCCGAACGCGGCGCCGGCCTGGCCGACGGCATCTTGCTCGACCTCGGCATCTCGTCGCCGCAGGTGGACGACGCCGCGCGCGGCTTCAGCTTCCGCAACGATGGCCCGCTCGACATGCGCATGGACACCACGCGCGGCATGTCGGCGGCGCAATGGCTGGCCATCGAAACCGAACAGACATTAGAGAAAGTGATACGCGATTATGGAGAAGAACGGTTTGCTTTTCAGATTGCAAAGGCGATTGTTGCTCGCCGGGCAGTCGAACCAATTTCAAGCACACGACAGCTTGCCGGTATCGTGGCAGGGGCGGTCAAGACCCGCGAAAAGGGCAAGGATCCGGCCACCCGTACCTTTCAGGCTATCCGGATTTTCATCAATCAGGAACTTGAAGATCTCGAAGCAGGACTGAGCCAGGCCTACGCCAGCCTGGCCCCGGGCGGCCGCCTGGCCGTCATCAGCTTCCATTCGCTGGAAGACCGCATGGTCAAGCGCTTCCTCGCTTCCAAGGCCAACGTGGCGCAGCCGGACCGGCGCCTGCCGATCCGTGCCGTCGACCTGCCGCAGCCGGAAATGAAGTTGATCGCCAAGCTCAAGCCGTCCGATGCCGAAGTCGAGGCCAACCCGCGCGCGCGCTCCGCCGTGATGCGCGTGGCGCAGCGCCTGCCCATCCCTTCGGCCCAGGGCCGGGGAGCGCAGGCATGAGCGGCAAGATCAACCTGGTGCTGACGGCCCTGCTGGTCGGCTGCGCGCTATCGCTGGTGAATGCGCAAAACCAGTACCGCCACCTGTTCAATGAGCTCGAGCGGGCCAAGTCGGAAGCCAGCCAGCTGGCCGTCGACTGGTCGCAGCTGCAGCTGGACCAGTCGACCCTGGGCAAGCATGAGCGCATCGAGGAAATCGCCCGGCGCGACTTGAACATGACGCCGCTGACGCCGGCTCGTATCCAGTACCTGACGGCGGGTAGCCAATGAAGCGCGGCGGCGGCGTGGGCGGCGCGCGCGTGGCGGCCTCGAAGGGCGTGCCGTTCTCGAAGAATCCGATGCTGGCCGTGCGCCTGCCGGTATGGCGTTCGCGCGTCGTGCTGTTCGTGCTGTTCGCCGCCTTCGTGCTGCTGGCCGGCCGCGCGCTGTGGCTGCAGGGCGTGTCCACCGAATTCCTGCAAAAGCAGGGCGAGATCCGCTACGCGCGCACGCTGGACCTGCCGGCCACGCGCGGCAAGATCACCGACCGCAACGGCCAGGTGCTGGCTTCGTCGATGCCGGTGAAAGCCATCTGGGCCAACCCGGAAGACGTGCTGCAGGCGCCGCCGGAAAAGATCCGCGCCCTGGCCGCGCTGCTGGAGATGAGCGAGGCCGACCTGCGCAAGAAACTCGATTCCGACCGCAACTTCGTCTACCTGAAACGCCAGGTCGAGATGGACGTGGCCGACAAGATCGCCAAACTGGACATCGATGGCATCGACGCGCGCAAGGAATACAAGCGCTTTTACCCGCAGGGCGAGGTGATGACGCACCTGGTCGGCTTTACCAACGTCGAGGACGTCGGCCAGGAAAGCATGGAGCTGGCGCAGCAAAAGACCCTGGTCGGCACCACCGGCAGCCGGCGCGTCGTCAAGGACCGCCTCGGCCACATCGTCGAGGACATCGGCTCCATCCACGAGCCGCACGACGGCACCGACCTGACCCTGTCGGTCGACAGCAAGATCCAGTACATCGCCTTCACCCAGCTCAAGGCGGCGGTGGAAAAATTCAACGCCAAGGCGGGCGGCGTGGTGGTGGTCGACGTCCACACCGGCGAAGTGCTGGCGCTGGCGAACTACCCGAGCTACGACCCGAACGATCGCAGCAAGCTGACCGGCGAGCAGTTGCGCAACCGCGTCATGACCGACACCTTCGAGCCCGGTTCTACGCTGAAGCCGTTCACCGTCGCGCTGGCGCTGGACACCGGCCACGTCAAGCCGGAGACGCTGATCGACACCGGCAACGGCCACTTCACGATCGCCGACCGCACCATTTCCGACACCAGCGCCCACGGCGTCATCAGCGTCGCCGAAGTCATCAAGCATTCCTCGAATATCGGCACCTCGAAGATCGCGCTGGGCATGCCGGCCGAATCGATGTGGGAAATGTTTACCAAGGTCGGTTTTGGCCAGCAGCCCAAGTTCGGCTTCCCCGGCGCCGTCGCCGGCCGCGTCCGTCCGTATAAATCCTGGCGCCCGATCGAGCAGGCCACGATGAGCTACGGTAACGGCATCTCGGTGTCGCTGATCCAGCTGGCGCATGCCTACACGATGTTCGCCCGCAACGGCGACATCATCCCGCTGACCTTCCAAAAGACCAGCGAGCCGCCGCTCAGCCAGCAGGTGATCAAGCCCGAGACCGCGAGCGAAATGCGCGAGATGCTGGAAACCGTGGTCTCGCCGACCGGCACCGCGCCGCAGGCCCAGGTGCCCGGCTACCGCGTCGGCGGCAAGACCGGCACCGCCTACAAGGTGGAAAACGGCAAGTACGCGATCCCGCACAAATACGTCGGCTCCTTCGTCGGCATGGTGCCGATGTCGGCGCCGCGCTACATCATCGCCGTGATGATCGACGAGCCGAAGGGCGCCGCCCATTACGGCGGCACCGTGGCCGGGCCGACCTTCGCGGCGGTGGCGTCGAACACGCTGCGCGCGATGAACGTGCCGCCGGATTCGCCGGTCACCGAAATCATCATCCCGGCCAACGCCCCGCAGGAGGGCATGTGACGGCCGCCGCCACCGTCCGCGACATGGCCGCGTGGATCGCCGCGGCCGCGCCCCAGGGCCAACTGACGGCCGATTCGCGCAGCGTCGCCCGGGGCGACGTCTTCTTCGCCTATGCCGGCGCCGCCGCCGACGGCCGCCAGTTCATCGGCGCCGCCATCGCCGCAGGCGCCGCGGCCGTGGTCTACGACCCGCAGGATTTTTCCTGGAGCGGCGAGTGGAGCGTGCCGCACCTGGCGGTGGGGCAATTGAAGAAACAAGCCGGCCCGCTGGCGCACGCCTTTTATGGCCAGCCGGACGGCGCCATGTTCAGCGTCGGCGTCACCGGCACCAACGGCAAGACTTCGTGTGCGGTGTGGCTGGGCCAGGCGCTGTCGCACCTGGGCCAGACGACCGCCGTCATCGGCACCCTCGGCATCGGCTTGTTCAAACCGCGCCTCGAAGCGCAGTTCGACGTCACCGGCAACACCACGCCGGACGCGCTGCTGTTGGCGCGCAAGCTGGCCGAGAGCCGCGGCCGGGGCGCCACGGCGCTGGCGATCGAAGTCTCGTCGATCGGCCTGGACCAGGGCCGCACCGAAGGCATGCATTTCGACGTTGCGCTATTCACCAACCTGACGCGCGACCACCTCGACTACCACGGCGACATGGCGGCCTATGCAGCCGCCAAGCTGAAACTGTTCGACTGGCCCGGCTTGAAATCGGCGGTGCTGAACCTCGACGACGCC
Organism: Janthinobacterium sp.; assembly: GCA_036009485.1. Taxonomy (GTDB): domain Bacteria; phylum Pseudomonadota; class Gammaproteobacteria; order Burkholderiales; family Burkholderiaceae_D; genus Janthinobacterium. The sequence continues at coordinate 3,568 of DASYLQ010000211.1, read as the reverse complement.
GTGGGATTGCGCCTGGCCGCGCATGTACAGGGCAAGCTGGCGGGCGCACTGCCGCTGATCGGCTACACCCTGAGCGACGGCGCGGCCTTGCCGGACATGGCCGGCGTCTTCATGCTGCGCGCCGGGCAGTTGCGCAGCCGTCCTTCCGGCATTGAATTCCACCTCGAATGCCCGCTCGGCGCGGCGCAGGTCAAGACCCGCCTGATCGGCCATTTCAACGTCAGCAATGCGCTGGCGGTGCTGGGTGCGCTGCTGGCCAAGGGATTCTCGCTGCGCGAATCGGTCGAGGCGATCGAGGCGCTGGCGCCGGCGCCGGGACGCATGCAGCAGGTCGGCGGCCAGGATGCGCCGCTGGTCGTGATCGACTATGCCCACACCCCGGATGCGCTGGAAAAAACCCTGGCCGCGCTGCGCCCGGTCGCACAAGAGCGCGGCGGCCAGCTGTGGTGCGTGTTCGGCTGCGGCGGCGGGCGCGACCCGGGCAAGCGGCCGCAGATGGGCGCCATCGCGCAGCTGGCCGACCACGTGCTGGTCACCAGCGACAATCCGCGCGGCGAAGACCCGCACGCGATCATCGCGCAAATCGTCGCCGGCATGGAGCGGGGGAATACCGCGGCGGCGCTGCAAACCATCGAAGACCGCGCCACCGCCATCCTGGCGGCGGTCAAGCATGCGGCCAAGACGGACGTGATCTTGCTGGCCGGCAAAGGCCATGAACCCTACCAGGAAATCAAGGGCAAGAAACTGCCGTTTTCCGACGCCGACCACGCCGCGCTGGCGCTGGCCGCGCGTGTCACCATGATGAGGACGAATTGATGCGCGCGACACTGGCCCAATTGCTGGCCTCCCTGAGCGACGCCAAGCTGTGGAAGCTGGACGCCATGCCGGACCCGGCGCAGAGCGCGGCCGTGAGCGTCGCCGGCGTCGGCACCGACAGCCGCAATGTGCAGCCGGGCTCGCTCTTCGTCGCCTTGCGCGGCGCAACCTTCGACGGCCATGATTTCCTCGAGCAGGCGGCGCAGCGCGGCGCCGCCGCCGTCGTCGTGGAAAAGCTGCCGCCCGGCTGGACCTTGCCGGCCATCGCCGTGCCGGACACCCTGGTCGCGCTGGGCGAGATCGCCGCGTCCTGGCGTTGCCGCTTCGCCATTCCCGTCATCGGCGTCGCCGGCAGCAACGGCAAGACCACGGTCAAGGAAATGCTCGCCGCCATCCTGGCCGCAGCGTATGGCGAAGAGGGCCGTCTGGCGACGCGCGGCAACCTGAATAACGAGATCGGCGTGCCGCTGACCCTGTTCCGCCTCGACGCCGCGCACAAGGCGGCCGTCATCGAGCTGGGCATGAACCATCCCGGCGAGATCGGGCGCCTGACGGCCATCGCCCAGCCGACCATAGGGCTGGTGAACAATGCCCAGCGCGAGCACCAGGAATTCATGCATACGGTGGAGGCGGTGGCGCGCGAAAACGGCGCCGTGCTGCAAGGCTTGCCGCCGGACGGCGTCGCGGTCTTCCCGCACGGCGACGAGTTCAGCGACCTGTGGGCCGGCCTGGCCGGTGCGCGCCGCATCGTCACCTTCGGCCTGGACCAGGATGCGGACGTCAGCTGCACCTGGCGCGCCAGGGACTTCGGCAGCGATTTGTCCATCACCCTGCGCACCGGCGCCGGCGCTATCGAGCTCCACACGGGCATACAGGCCGCCGGCGAGCACAATGTGCGCAATGCGCTGGCCGCCGCCGCCTGCGCCTTCGGCGCCGGCGTCCCGGCCGAGGCGATCGGTCGCGGCCTGGCCGCCTTCGTCCCGGTCGGCGGGCGCCTGCAGCGCAAGCGCGCCCTGAACGGCGCCACGCTCATCGACGACAGCTACAACGCCAATCCGGATTCGGTGCGCGCCGCCATCGACGTGCTGGCGCAGGCGCCGGCGCCGCGCTTCCTGGTCCTGGGCGACATGGGCGAAGTCGGCGCCCAGGGCGAGGAAGTCCATGAAGAGATAGGCATCTACGCAAGCGCAAAGGGCATCGAGCACATCCTCACCACGGGGGAGCTGGCGCGCCATGTGACGGGACCCAGGGCACGACACTTTGAACAGTTCGGCGACTTGCTGGCGGCGCTGGATGCGCAGCTGGCGGGCCTCGCCGACCCCACTTCGGCAACGGTATTGATCAAGGGCTCCCGTTTCATGAAAATGGAACGGGCCGTGCAGCATTTGATTGGTTCACAACACAGTAACAAGGAAGCTCACTAATCATGCTGCTCTGGCTAGCACAATATTTCCAGCAAGACCTGGGCCCCCTGCGGGTCTTTAACTTCATCACTTTCCGCGCGGTGTTCGCGACCATTACCGCCGTCGTCATCGGCCTGGGCGCCGGTCCGTCCGTGATCCGCATGCTGACGCGCATGAAATTCGGCCAGGCGGTGCGCACCGACGGCCCCGAGACGCATTTGAAAAAACACGGCACGCCGACCATGGGCGGCGTCCTGATCCTGATCGCCATCGGCGTCTCGACGCTGCTGTGGTGCGACCTGTCGAACCGCTTCATCTGGCCGGTGCTGATCATCACCCTCGGCTACGGCGCGGTGGGCTGGGCCGACGATTACCGCAAGGTGGTGCGGCAAGATCCGGAAGGCATGCGCTCGCGCGAAAAATATTTTTGGCAATCGCTGCTCGGCATCGCGGCGGCGTTTTACCTGGCGTTTTCGGTCTCGGTGTCCGAGCCCAACGCCGCCAAGGTGTGGGACTTGATCTACGCCTGGGTGCAGTCGGGCTTTTCCATGGACTTGCCGCCGAAAGCGGACTTCATCGTGCCTTTCTTTAAGACGGTCAGCTATCCGCTCGGCGTCTGGGGCTTCATCGCGATGACGTATTGCGTCATCGTCGGCACCAGCAACGCCGTCAACTTCACCGATGGCCTGGACGGCCTGGCGATCATGCCGACCATCATGGTCGGCTCGGCCCTCGGCCTGTTCGCCTACCTGACCGGCAGCGCCACGTATTCGCGCTACCTGTTCATCCCGCACATCCCGGGCGCGGGCGAATTGATCATCTTCGTCGGCGCGATGGCCGGCGCCGGCCTGGCCTTCCTGTGGTTTAACACGCATCCGGCGCAAATCTTCATGGGCGACGTCGGCGCGCTGGCGCTGGGCGGCGCGCTCGGCACCATCGCCGTCATCGTGCGCCAGGAAATCGTCCTGTTCATCATGGGCGGCATCTTCGTTGTCGAGACGCTGTCGGTGATCATCCAGGTGGGCTGGTTCAAGTTCACCAAAAGACGCTACGGCGTCGGGCGCCGGGTTTTCCTGATGGCGCCCCTGCATCACCATTTCGAGAAAAAGGGCTGGCGCGAGACCCAGGTCGTGGTGCGCTTCTGGATCATCACGATGATGCTGGTCCTGATCGGCTTGTCGACACTTAAACTGCGCTGAAATACATGATCTACGCCGGCAAACACGCACTGGTCTTGGGGCTCGGGGAATCCGGGCTGGCGATGGCGCTATGGCTCGGCCGCAGCGGCGCGTCCGTGCGCGTGGCCGACACGCGCGCGGCGCCGGAACGCCTGGCCGCCCTGCGCGCCG
>DASYLQ010000210.1:0-6513 GCA_036009485.1 Janthinobacterium sp. | reverse complement strand
TCGCCTGCGGCGTGGAAGACTTGTCGGCGGCCCTGTTTGCGCTGCCTTCACGGCGCGCCAGGGGAGCCATCGACGCCGTGGCCGCCGCTGCCGGCCTGGCCGGCGCGCCGCCGCCCAGCCGTTCGTTGAAGGATCACCCGTACACGCAAAACAGCCAACCCGGCTGAGCATTTTCAGGAAACCGCCGCATGAGTTTGCAGCACGATTTTATGTTTGCCAGCCCGAAGTTCGAACAGCGCCGCCGTACCCTGGGCTTGCTGTGCGCCGGCGCGGCGGCCGTCGCCGCATGGTCGCCCAGCGCCGGCGCCCAGGCCAGGCCGGCGCTGCGCATCGGTTACCAGAAATACGGCACGCTGACCTTGCTCAAAGGCCGCGGCGCGCTGGAACGGCGCCTGGCGGCACGAGGCATCGCCGTGCAATGGACCGAGTTCCCGGCCGGTCCCGTCTTGCTGGAAGGGCTGAACGTCGGCAGCATCGATTTCGGCAGCGTCGGCGAAGCGCCGCCGGTCTTCGCCCAGGCGGCCGGCGCCGGCCTGGTGTACGTCGCCAACGAACCGCCTTCGCCGTCCAGCGAAGCGATCGTCGTTCCCGGCAATTCGCCGCTGCGCCTGTTGGCCGACCTGAGGGGCAAAAAAATCGCGCTGAACAAAGGTTCGAACGTCCACTTCCTGCTATTGAAAGCGCTGGAAAAAGCCGGCGTCGCGTATGCCGATATCCAGCCGGTCTTCCTGCCGCCAGCCGACGCCCGCGCCGCCTTCGAGCGCGGCAGCGTCGATGCCTGGGCCATCTGGGATCCTTTCCTGGCCGCGGCGGAAAGGCAGTTGGGCGCGCGCGTGCTGGCCGACGGCAAGGGCCTGGTGGCCAACCACCAGTTTTATGTGGCGTCGCGCGACTACGCCGTCAAGAACCGCGACATCGTCCGCATCGTCGTCGAGGAACTGGCCGAGGTGGACGAATGGGGGCGGCAACACCCGAAGCAGGCCGCGGCCATCCTGTCGGCCCAGACCGGGCTCGAAGCGGGCGTGGTCGAGCTGGCGGCGCAGCGCTTCGCTTTCGGCGTGCGGCCGGTCACGCCGGACGTCATCCGCGCACAGCAGAAAGTGGCCGACGCCTTCGCCGGCCTGAAATTGATTCCGAAGCCGATCGTGGTCGCCGACGCCTTGCTGCCGTTCGCTTTATAAAAATGCCTTGCAAAGGAATGCACATGAATGTCTTCTGGTTTATCCCTACCCACGGCGAGACCCGCTATCTCGGCACCACCAAGGGCGCGCGCACGGTCGACGCCGACTATCTGAAACAGGTGGCGGTGGCCGCCGACACGCTGGGCTATGACGGCGTGCTGCTGCCGACCGGGCGCTCGTGCGAGGATGCCTGGGTGGTGGCCTCGTCGCTGATCACGGTGACGCAAAAACTCAAGTTCCTGGTGGCGGTCCGGCCCGGCCTGTCGACGCCCGGCCTGGCGGTGCGCATGGCCGCCACCTTCGACCGCCTGTCGAACGGGCGCCTGCTGATCAACGTGGTCACCGGCGGCGACCAGGGCGAGCTGGAGGCCGACGGCTTTTATGCCGACCACGCCACGCGCTACGAGATTTCCGATGAATTCATCCGCATCTGGCGCGCCACGCTGGCCGGCGAGGGCGGCAAGGCCGGCTACGATTTCGACGGCAAGCACCTGCAGGTGAAGGGCGCCAAGGCGCTTTATCCGGCGCTTCAGAAACCCTATCCGCCGCTGTATTTCGGCGGTTCGTCCGAGCCGGCGCACGAGCTGGCGGCCGAACAGATGGATGTCTATCTGACCTGGGGCGAGCCGCCCGCGGCCGTCGCCGAAAAGATCGCCGACGTGCGCGCCCGCGCCGCCAAGCGCGGCCGCACGATCCGCTTCGGCATCCGCCTGCACGTGATCGTGCGCGAAACGAACGAGGCGGCCTGGCGCGCGGCCGAGGAATTGATCAGCCACCTGGACGACGAGGTGATCGCCAAGGCCCAGGCATCGTTCGGCAAGATGGATTCGGAAGGCCAGCGGCGCATGGCCGCGCTGCACGGCGGCCGCCGCGACAGGCTGGAAGTGTCGCCCAACCTGTGGGCCGGCGTGGGGCTGGTGCGCGGCGGCGCCGGCACGGCCCTGGTGGGCGACCCCGAAACCGTGGTGGCGCGCATGCGCGAATACGCCGACCTGGGCATCGATACCTTCATCATGTCCGGCTATCCGCACCTGGAAGAGTCCTACCGCTTCGCCGAACTGGTGTTTCCGCTGCTGGGCAAGGGCAAGGCGGCCGGCGAGCAATCGCTGTCCGGGCCTTTCGGCGAAATGATGGCCAGCGATATCTTGCCGAAGAAGGCGGCCTGATCATGTATGTCAGCGTCGCCCAGCCCCAGGCGCGCAGCGCGCGCCGGCGCCGCGCCTGGCTGCGGGGATTGGCGCCCTGGCTGCTGCCGGCCGTGCTGGTCCTGGGCTGGCAAATCGCCGCGCAGCAGGGCTGGCTGTCCAGCCGCATCCTGCCCGAGCCGTGGGCCGTGGCAAAGGCCTTCTGGTCCCTGGCTGTCTCGGGCGAGCTGTGGGTGCACCTGCAAAAAAGCCTGTGGCGCGCGGTGTCCGGCTTTGCCATCGGCGCCAGCCTGGGACTGGCCCTGGGCTTGTTGACGGGCAGTTTTCGGCATGCGGAAACCCTGCTCGACACCACCTTGCAAATGGTGCGCAACATCCCGGCGCTGGCGTTGATTCCGCTGGTAATCCTGTGGTTCGGCATCGATGAATCGGCCAAGCTGTTCCTGCTGGCCGTCGGCGTCTTCTTCCCGGTCTACCTGAACACCTTCCACGGCATCCGTGCGGCCGACCAGGGCTTGATCGAAATGGCCAGGAGTTACGGCTTGTCCGGCTGGCCCTTGTACCGCGACGTGATCCTGCCGGCGGCGCTGCCGTCGATCCTGGTCGGCGTGCGTTTTTCGCTTGGCCTGGTATGGGTGCTGCTGATCGTCGCCGAGACCATTTCGGCGCAGGCCGGCATCGGCTACATGACGATGAATGCGCGCGAATTCCTGCAGACCGACGTCGTGCTGGTGGGGATACTCCTGTACGCGCTGCTGGGAAAATTCGCCGACCTGCTGTCGCGCGGACTGGAAAAATACTGCCTGCGCTGGAATCCCGCCTACCGCTAGGAGCATGCCATGCTGATCGCGCCCACCCAATTCGAATCCGATTTTCTTCCCGACTTGCCCAGCCGGTTTTTTTCCGGCTTTTCCCATCCGCTTATGTATAGTGCTCCGACCGAAGAAAAATGCCTGCGCCAGGCAGCCGCCCGTTCCAGCCACGCGGGGCAGGGCGTCGAGGTGGCGCTGCGGGGACTGTCGAAGTCCTATGGCGAACGCAGGGTGTTGCAGGATATCGCGCTGACGCTGCAGGCCGGCGAATTTGTCGCCGTGGTCGGGCGCAGCGGCTGCGGCAAGAGCACGCTGCTGCGCACCATCGCGCAACTGGAAACGTTCGAGGGCGGCAGCATCCGTTACGGCGCCGGGGACGAGGCCGGCGGCGCCAAGGCGCAAGCCAAACCGGACGCCAGGCCGGAGATTCGCATCATGTTCCAGGAAGCCCGGCTGCTGCCATGGAAAAGCGTGCTGGATAATGTAGCGCTGGGGTTGCCGAAAAAGTCGCCCGCCGCCGCAGCGCTGGCCACGGTGGGGCTGGCCGCACGCGCCGGCGAATGGCCGGCGGCCTTGTCGGGCGGCCAGCGCCAGCGCGTGGCGCTGGCCCGGGCGCTGGTGCATGAGCCGCAATTGCTGTTGCTGGATGAGCCGCTGGGCGCGCTCGATGCGCTGACCCGCATCGAAATGCAGCAGCTGATCGAAAGCCTGTGGCTGGCGCGCGGCTTCACGGCGGTGCTGGTCACGCACGACGTCCAGGAAGCGGTGGCCCTGGCCGATCGCGTCATCCTGATCGAGGATGGCCGCATCACGCTGGACCTCAAGGTCGACCTGCCGCGGCCGCGCGCGCGCGGCAGCGCCGCCTTCGCCGCGCTGGAGCAGCGCATTCTCGGCCAGGTGTTGCAGCAGCGCTTGCAACAGGCCGGGTTCACGGAGCCATTGCCGGCGTAGGGAGGCCACGGTTTTTCGAGCTTCCCATTATCGATATTATCGATAGTAAACCTGTAAATTTTCCGTTTTACATCTATTCCAGCGGCCTCCATAATCGCTCCAGTTTAAAAATATACGCCTGGCAAGTATTTTTTGCCGCCTGTCCGGGCGCGTTCATCACTTAACCTGGAGTTTTACCGTGAAAAAAATCATCGCTTTCCTCGCCGCCGCCGGCATCTCGATGGCCGCCTTCGCCGCGCCTGAAACCTATGTCATCGACGGCACCCATACCTATCCGCGCTTCGAGTACAGCCATTTCGGTTACTCGACCCAGTTGAGCCGTTTCGACGGCACGAGCGGCAAGATCACCATCGACCGCGCCGCCAAGAGCGGTTCGGTCGACGTCGTGATCGACGCCAAATCGGTCGACACCGGCTACCCGACCTTCAATGAGCACATCCAGGGCGAGGATTTCCTCGACACCGCCAAGTTCCCGACCATCACCTACAAATCGACCAAGATGAATTTCGACGGCGATAAGGTGGTTACGGTGGAAGGCAAGCTGACCATCAAGGGCGTCACCAAGCCAGTCACGCTGACGGTGACTTCGTTCCAGTGCATGGCCCATCCGATGCTGAAAAAAGATGCCTGCGGCGCGAATGCGGTGGCAAAAATCAAGCGCTCCGAATTTAACGCCGGTAAATACGCTCCCTACGTCGGCGACGAAGTGACGCTGACTTTCGCTGTCGAAGCGGTCAAGGAATAATTTTGCGATAGCCGTCCGGGGAGAGCCGGACGGCGGAAATCAGGGATGGCATGGTCTTCGACCCGACTTCGCTGTTTATGGAAGCCAGCAAACCCGGGCCTGAAGCGAGTGAAATGAATTGATACTAAGAGCCTATTCCATTAGGTAATGCGTCGCTGCTTGCGCGCCTGGCGAGCGGGGACGGCGTTGCTCGTCGTAGCATGGCCCGCCATGCGTCCTATATGGACGCCTCCCGTTTGGCAAGGTGTTTTTGTGTGCTTCCAACAGGCTAGGCTGCAGTTCTATATCCGGCCTTGTGGCAGCGTTTTTCCCTGCCGGCCCCGATGAAATCCGCTGACCTACACCTCATTCTTCTCGCGGGCTTTATGCCCGAGGACGCATTCAGGTTGAGTAAGTCCCGGTCTGACCTGTTTGTCATCACACGTTCATACCTTGCGCAACCTTTTGACGTGCCATCCTGATGTTGATTGATATTGACGCTCGTTCCGGCCTGTTACGCTGGCCGGAGACTGACGTGCTCTCTGTCATATTTCCGATCGTGCGCCAGCAGCGCCCAGATCGTTCTGGCCATCTTGTTGGCCAACGCCACCACGACCACGTTCGGCGGACGGCGCTTGCCGATGTCCTGCAACCACTTGCCCGGCTCTTTGGCGTGCATCAGCACCGACCTGGCGCCGTGGGTGAGCAGCGTGCGCAGGTAGGTGTCGCCGCGCTTGCTGATACCCAGCAGGCGCACCCGTCCTCCTGTCCCGGTCTGGGCGGGCACCAGCCCCAGCCAGGCGGCAAACTCCCGCCCGGACCGGAATGATTTGGCGTCGCCCATCGTCGCCACGGCCGCCGTCGCCGTCAGCAAACCGACGCCTGGTATCTCGGCGATGGTCTTGCTGGCCTGGTCTTGCCGCATCCATGCCAGCAGACGCTGCTCGATCCGCGCGATCTGCCCGTCGAGCTGGGCCAGCATATCCCACTGTTCGCGCAGGGTGTCGATCAGCACCGTCGGCAACCGTTCGGCCAGCCGCGCCAGCGCATCGTTCATGCCCCGGTTCAGCGCGGCCCGGCCAACGGCCATCACCTCGCCATACTCGCCCATCAAACCACGCAATCCATTGCTTTGCATCGTGCGGAACTTCACCAGTTGCTGCCGCATCCGGTGCAAGGCCAGCACCGCCTGTTGCGCCTCGCTCTTCACCGCCACCGCCCGCACGCCTGGCTGTTGCATCGCCAGCCAGATCGCGCGCGCATCGGCGACGTCGTTCTTGTTACCGCTGACAAAGGCCTTGACCGTCTTGCCCGGCATCAGCTTGACCTCATGCCCCATTGCCTGCAGGCGCCGCGCCCAGTGCTGCGAACCACCACAGGCCTCCATGCCGATCAGGCACGGCGCCTTGTTCATGAAGTGTTCCAGGAGCCTGGTCCGCTTGAGCTGCTTGCCAAACACCTCGCCCGTCTCCGTGTCGACCCAGTGGAGCTGGAACACTTGTTTGGCCGTATCTACCCCGACCACGGTTTTAGTAGTAGCATTCATGATGGATCCTCCGGTAAGCCTGTGAAGTTCTGATACTTCCACTGTAGGCGCTTTGACGCCGTAGGCCCGCGAGGATCCTTCTCGATTTCACTACCCTCACCAGTCCCATCTACTCGCGTCTTCTCGATCAGGAGAGAGGCGTCCATTTCATTCT
>DASYLQ010000209.1:0-2680 GCA_036009485.1 Janthinobacterium sp. | reverse complement strand
CACTTCCGCCCTGCTGCTGGAACTGCTGATCACGACCGACGCGGAACGCGCGGCCGGCATCAGCCGCCAGATGGACGCAAACCGCAAGTCGACCGGCGATGCCGTCGCACTGATGGAAAAGTTGCTGGACAAGCCAAAGCGCAAGGCGGCGCTGGACGAGGTCAAGCAACGCCGCGCGCTGTACGTGGAATCGTTCAATAAGGCCAGAGAACTGATCGCCGCCAATCGGCGCGAGCAAGCCAACGCCATGGTTTTTTCCGACACATTCCCCAGGCTGGACAACTTGCAGGACAGCGTCAAGAAGCTCAGCGACCTGGAACGCAAGGCCGTCGGCGAAAGCGGCGACCAGGTCAGGCACAGCGTATCCTTCGAGAGCGGGCTGATGCTGTCCATCGGCGCGGCCGCGCTGCTGGCGGGTATCGCCTTCGCCTTGCTGACCACGCGCTCGATCACCATCCCGCTCGCCTATGCGCTGAAGGTCGCCCGCGCCGTCGCCGCCGGCGACCTCACCAGCCGCATCGACCATCCGCGCCAAGATGAAACCGGCCAGCTGCTGCAGGCGCTGAAGGAGATGAACCAGGGCCTGGCGACCATCGTCGGCGAGGTGCGCCAGGGCACTGATACGATCGCCGCCGCGTCGAGCGAGATCGCCAGCGGCAACCAGGACCTGTCGGCGCGCACCGAGGCGCAAGCCAGCGCGCTGGAGGAAACCGCGTCGTCGATGATAGAGCTGACCACCACCGTGCGGCAAAACGACGACAATACGCGCCAGGCCCATGCGCTGGCGCAGTCGGCCTCGAAAGTGGCGCTGCGCGGCGGTTCGGTGGTGGCCCAGGTGGTCGATACGATGGGGTCCATCAATGCGTCGTCGCGGAAGATCGTCGAAATCATCGGCGTCATCGACGGCATCGCCTTCCAGACCAATATCCTGGCCTTGAACGCGGCGGTGGAAGCGGCCCGCGCCGGCGAACAAGGACGCGGTTTCGCCGTCGTCGCCGGCGAGGTGCGCAACCTGGCGCAGCGCTCGGCCGCCGCGGCCAGGGAAATCAAGACGCTGATCGCCGATTCGGTGGACAGTGTCGACGCCGGCGCCAAGCTGGTGCACCAGGCCGGCAGCACGATGGACGAGGTGGTCGCCAGCGTCCAGCGCGTCAGCGACCTCATGGCCGAGATCTCGGTCGCCAACCACGAACAGAGCGAAGGCATCGAGCAAATCAACCAGGCCATCACGCAGATGGATTCAGCCACGCAGCAGAATGCGGCGCTGGTCGAGCAGGCTGCCGCGGCGGCGGCGGCGATGCATGAGCAGGCCGGGGAACTGGAACAGGTGGTCAGCCAGTTCAGGCTGGAACGCAACGCGGTCCGGCACCTTCCGCAAACAAGGCTCCAGTCGGATTTCGCCGCGGCATGAGGCTATGCCTGCGCGCCCTGCCGCGCCAGCCGCAGCCCGCTGAACTGCCAGCGCGCCCCGGCCGGGAAGAAATTGCGGTAGCTGGCGCGGGCGTGGCCGGCCGGCGTCGCGCAGGATGAGCCGCGCAGCACGTACTGGTTCATCATGAACTTGCCGTTGTATTCGCCCAGCGCGCCGGGCGCCGTTTCGTAACCCGGATACGGCGCGTAGCTGCTGCTGGTCCATTGCCAGCAATGGCCGAACATCTGCACCAGGCCATCCCTGGGGCGCGCCGCCTGCGGATGCAGTTCGCCGGTCTCGACTTCCAGGCCGCGGGCGGCGAATTCCCATTCGGCTTCGGTCGGCAGGCGCGCGCCGGCCCAGTGGGCGTAGGCGTCCGCCTCGAACAGCGACAGATGCGTGGCCGGCCGCTGCAAGTCCAGCGGCTGCAGGCCGAACAGCGTGAATTCCTGCCAGTGACCCTGCTCGTCGCGCTGCCAGTACAGCGGGCATTCCAAACCCTGCGTGCGGACCCAGTCCCAGCCCTCGGCCAGCCACAGGGCCGGCGTCCGGTAGGCGCCGGAGCGGATGAAATCGAGGAACTCGCCATTCGTCACCAGCCGCGAGGATAGCGAAAACGGCGCCAGGTACTGCCGGTGCCGCGGCAATTCATTGTCGAAGCTGAAGCCGTCGCCGTCGAAGCCGATGTCGGTCAAGCCGCCGTCGAAGGCGATCCAGGATGGCGCCGGGATGGCCGCCGCCGTCTCGAACGGCGCCGCGACATACTCGGGCAACAAGGCGTTTTGCGCCAGCAGATGCTTGACGTCGGTGAGCAGCAATTCCTGGTGCTGCTGTTCGTGCTCCAGTCCGAGCGCCAGCAGGAACAGCAATTGCGCGCGTGCGCCGGCAGCCGGGCCGCCGGCCAGCAGCTTGCCGATGCGGGCGTCGACGTCGGCGCGGTAAGCCCGCACCTGCGCCATGCCGGGACGGGTCAGCAAGCCGCGCTGCGCGCGCGGGTGCTTTTCGCCGATGCCGTTGTAATACGAGTTGAACAGCACCCGGAAGGCCGGATGGAAGGGCGCGAAAGCGGCCTCCATGCGCTCCAGGATGAAGGTCTCGAAAAACCAGGTGGTGTGCGCCAGGTGCCATTTGACGGGGCTGGCGTCGGGCATCGACTGGGCGCCGCAATCCTCGTCCGTCAGGGGCTCGGCCAGTTGCAGGGAACGGCTGCGCACCGCTTCGTAACGCACCATCATGTCGCCGCCGATGTCGTTCATTTTTATGCCGGGT
>DASYLQ010000208.1:0-8486 GCA_036009485.1 Janthinobacterium sp. | reverse complement strand
CATGACTCTTGCCCCGCCCCTGATGACACTCGACGCCCTAGCGGTAGGAAAGAGCGGCACCGTGATGCACATCGCTCCCACCGAGCCCGGCCAATTCGACGATGGCGTCGACCTGGCGCGGCGGCTGATGGAACTGGGTTTCGTGCCGGGCGAGAAAATCCGCATGCTCAAGCGCGGCTTGCCCGGCGGCGAACCGCTCGCCATCAAGGTCGGCAACGCCACCTTCGCACTGCGCCGCTTCGAAGCCGCGCGCATCTCGATTGAACCGGAATAAATAATGAGTGCTGTAGAACAAGCCGTGCCGGCCGCGGCACAGACGGGGCCGACTGCCCAAACGCCATCGTCATCGGCCCCGCTGATCGCCCTGCTGGGCAATCCGAACTGCGGCAAGACCGCGCTCTTCAACCGTCTCACCGGCGCGCGCCAGAAGGTCGCCAACTATGCCGGCGTGACCATCGAGCGCAAGGAAGGCAGCTTCACCTCGCCGGCCGGGCAAGCCATCCGCGTGCTCGACTTGCCGGGCGCCTACAGCCTGTCCGCCACCACGCCCGATGAGGCGATCACGCGCGACGTCGTCGCCGGCCTGCGCCGCGGCGAGCAGGCGCCCGACCTGGTCGTCTGCGTCGTCGACGCCACCAATTTGCGCCTGAACCTGCGCCTGGTGCTGGAAATCCAGCGCCTCGGCCTGCCGATGCTGCTGGCGCTGAACATGGTCGACGTGGCCAGGCGGCGCGGCATCGAGATCGACGCCGACAAGCTGGCCGTGGAACTCGGCATGACGGTGGTGGAAACGGTGGCGGTGCGGGGCGGCGGCGAAAAATCGCTGCTGCGCGCGCTCGACCAGACGCTGCCGCTGGCCGCGCCGGCCAAGCCGAAGCCGCTGTCGGCCATCGACGCCGTATCGGTGGAACAGACGCAGCGCGAAGTGCGGCGCATCCTGGCCGCGTCCAGCAGCGATTTCCACGACACCGGCAACCTGACGGAAAAAATCGACAATATCGTGCTGCATCCGCTGCTCGGGCCGGTGATCCTGGCGGTGCTGATGTTCCTCGTGTTCCAGGCCGTCTTCACCTGGGCGAACGTGCCGATGGACATGATCACCGCCGGCGTCGACAGCGTCGGCAAGTTCCTCGGCGCGCACATGGCCGACGGCTTGCTGCGCAGCCTGCTGGTGGAAGGCATACTCGGCGGCGTCGGCAGCGTGCTGGTGTTCCTGCCGCAGATCCTGATCCTGTTTTTCTTCATCCTGGCGCTGGAGGATTGCGGCTACCTGCCGCGCGCCGCCTTCCTGCTGGACCGCCTGATGGGCGGCGTCGGCCTGTCCGGGCGCGCCTTCATTCCGCTGCTGTCCAGCTTTGCCTGCGCCATCCCCGGCATCATGGCGGCGCGCACCATCCAGAATCCGCGCGACCGCCTGGTGACGATCATGATCGCGCCGCTGATGACCTGTTCCGCGCGCCTGCCGATCTATGCGCTGATCATCGCCGCCTTCATTCCCGAGCGCCAGCTGGGCGGCTTCGTGAGCCTGCAGGGCCTGGTGCTCTTCGTGCTGTACTTCGCCGGCATAGCCGCCGCCATGGCGGTGGCGTATTTCTTCAAGCGCGCCCTGGGCGCCAACCGCAAGCAGCCGCTGATGCTGGAACTGCCCAGCTACCACTGGCCGCATCTGCGCAACCTCGCCATCGGCCTGTGGGAACGCGCCAAGATCTTCCTGACCCGGGTCGGCACCATCATCCTGACCTTGATGGTTTTGCTGTGGTTCCTCAGCAGCTTCCCCGGCGCGCCGGACGGCGCCACCCATCCGCCCATCTATTACAGCCTGGCCGGCCTGGCCGGCCGCGGCCTGGCCGTGATCTTCGCGCCCATCGGTTTCGGCTGGGAGATCTGCATCGCCCTGGTACCCGGCCTGGCGGCGCGCGAAGTGGCGGTCGGCGCGCTCGGCACCGTGTACGCGCTGTCGCAGACCGGCGAACAACTGGCCACCTCGCTGATGCCGGTCATCGCCAAGTCCTGGAGCCTGGCGACCGCGCTGTCGCTGCTGGCCTGGTATGTGTTCGCGCCGCAGTGCATGTCGACCCTGAGCGTGGTCAAGCGCGAAACCAACGGCTGGCGTTATCCGCTGATCATGGCGGCCTATATGTTTGCGCTGGCTTACGGCGCTTCATTCCTGACTTACCAGATCGCCGTGCGGCTAGGGGGCTGATATATGTGGCAAAACCTGTGGCAAATCCTGGTTGTGGCCGGCATCGTCGCCGCGGCGCTGGTGCATGCCAGCACCCGGTACCTGCCGGCCGGCTGGCGCCGGCGCATCGCCGCCGCGCTGGGCCGCCATGGCGGCGCCGCGGCGAAGGCGGCGGCCTGGTATGCGCCCAAGGCCGGCTGCGGCGGCGGCTGTTCCAGCTGCTCCAGTTCCGCGCCCGGCAGCGGCGGCGCCGCCGCGGCTTGCGGCAGCGCCAAGCCCGGTGAAAAAACCGAACACGTGATCAAGCTGCACATGCAGCCGCGCCAATAAGCCAGCATGCAAACTCCGCCGCGGGCCGGCGAATTTTTTTCAGATTAGCGGATGAAAAGACTCGGCCTGGGCCACCGGCCAGTACAGGCCGAACACCGGCGGCAGCCGCGACAACTGGCTGGCATCCAGCAATTGGCCGGCCTCGAGATAAGGCAACAAGGCCGAGGCCAGCTTGACCTGGTTCGGCGAGATGCGCCGCACCAGATGGTGCGGCTTCAGCTGCGAAGGATGGGTCAGGCCGGCGGCGGCAATCAATTCCATCAGCGCCTTCAGCGTATTCTGGTGGAAGTGGGCGACCCGGCTGGTCTTGTCGGGCACGGCCAGGGCGCGCTGGCGCAGCGGATCCTGGGTCGCCACGCCGCTCGGGCAGCGGTCGGTATGGCAGTTCTGCGACTGGATGCAGCCCAGCGCGAACATGAAGCCGCGCGCCGAATTGCACCAGTCGGCGCCCAGCGCCAGCGTGCGCGCGATATCGAAAGCGGTGATGATCTTGCCCGAGGCGCCGATCTTGATCTTGTCGCGCAGGCCGGCGCCGACCAGGGTGTTATGCACCAGCAGCAGGGCTTCCTGCAGCGGCGTGCCGACATGGTCGGTAAATTCCACCGGCGCCGCGCCGGTGCCGCCCTCGCTGCCGTCGACGACGATGAAATCCGGCGTGATGCCCGAAGCCAGCATCGCCTTGACGATGCCGAAAAATTCCCAGGGATGGCCGATCGCCAGCTTGAAACCGGTCGGCTTGCCGCCCGACAGGGTGCGCAGCTTGTCGATGAAGTGCATCATTTCCAGCGGCGTCGAAAAGGCGGAATGGCTGGCCGGCGAGATGCAATCCTGGCCCGCCGTCACGCCGCGCGTGGTGGCGATCTCGATGGTCACCTTGGGGCCGGGCAGCACGCCGCCGTGGCCCGGCTTGGCGCCCTGCGACAGCTTGAGTTCGATCATCCTGACTTGCGGCGTGACCGCGTTGGCGACGAAATTCGTTTCCGAAAACGTGCCGTCCGGGTTGCGGCAGCCGAAATAGCCGGAACCGATTTCCCACACCAGGTCGCCGCCCATCCGGCGGTGGTAGGGGCTGATGCTGCCTTCGCCGGTGTCGTGCATGAAGCCGCCGATTTTGGCGCCGCCGTTCAGGGCCATGATGGCGTTCGCCGACAGCGCGCCAAAGCTCATCGCCGAGACGTTGAACACGCTGGCCGAATACGGCTGCGCGCGCGGGCAGTCCGGATGGTTGCCGATCTCGATGCGGAAATTATGGTCGCTGATCCTGGCCGGCGCGATCGAATGGTTGATCCACTCGTAGCCCGATTCGTAAACATTCAGCTGGGTGCCGAAGGGGCGCTTGTCGGTCTGTACCTTGGCGCGCTGGTAGACCAGGCTGCGCTGGTTGCGCGAAAACGGCGTGGCGACGGTGTCGTCTTCCAGGAAGTACTGGCGGATTTCGGGACGGATCGATTCGAAGAAATAACGGAAGTGCGCCATGATCGGGTAATTCCGCCGCAGCGCCTGGCGCGACTGGGACAGGTCGAGGATGCCGACCACGACCAGGGCGCCCGCGCCGGCCGGGAGCCACCAGGAATCGCACAGCACCAGGGATAAGCCGAACAGCAGCAGGACAATCAGGAAAGCGAGATAGCGAAACGAGAAAAAGCTCATAGGCACTCCGATGGTGGGCAAGCCGGCTCGGGCGGGTTCGGCAGCGAGTGTAACGCTGTTTCCAGCAGGAAGCTATTGGAGCGGTGAAAAGGTGGCGATAATGTTAAGCTGACGGCCATAAGAACACGGGGAAGCAGCTGGAGCGCGGCGGCCCTTGTGATTTGCTGAAATAAACAGTCTTGCTTCCATGATAGGAGTTTGCATGCCCTACACCGTCGGTATTTTTGTCTTTGACAATGTCGAAGTCCTGGATTTCGCCGGGCCTTATGAAGTCTTCACGACGGCCTCGCGCGTGTCGCGCCGGCTTTACCCGGCGCTGCCGGAGCCGTTCAGCGTCGTCACCGTCGGCGCCGGCGCGGCCGCGGTGCGCGCCCGCGCCGGCCTGCTGGTGCAGCCGGACCACGGCTTCGAGGACCATGCGCCGCTCGGCGTGCTGATCGTCCCCGGCGGCGTGGTCGCGCGGGAGTTGGAAAAACCGCAGGTGCTGGCCTGGATCGGCGCCGCCGCCGCGGCGGCGCAGCTGACGGCGTCGGTCTGCACCGGCGCCTTTTTGCTGGCCAGGGCCGGCCTGCTGGAGGGCAAGGCCGCGACCACGCACTGGGAAGACATCGCCGACTTGCGGGCGATGTTCCCCGGCCTGGCGGTGCACAGCGGCGTGCGCTGGGTCGACCAGGGCGATATCGTCAGCTCGGCCGGCATTTCCGCCGGCATCGACATGAGTCTGCACCTGGTCGAACGCCTGGCCGGCCGCGAACTGGCGCTGGCCACGGCGCGCCAGATGGAATTCGACTGGACTGAAAACGCCTGAGCCTTGCCGTATTCCCGCGGCGCCGGCCGCGGGGGGCTGCGGTAAAATGGGCGATTGCCTCCGCCTTGAAAAAAACATCCGTATGGCCAGACTCCTCGCTATCGACGGCCTCAATATCGTGCGTCGCGTCTACGAAGCCAGCCCCGAGCCGGATTCCGCCGAAAAGGCCGACATCGCCCTGCGCCATGCGCTGTCCTCGTTCCGCAATCTCGTCAACGACCACCTGCCCAGCCATATCCTGCCGGCCTTCGATTTCGGCGGCCCGACCTGGCGCCACGCGCTGTACGGGCGCTACCGCGAGGGGCGCGCGCCGATGCCGGCCGCCTTGCGCGAGCGCCTGCCCGGGTTTTATGCCAAGCTGGCCGGCCTTGGCATGACGGTGGTCAGCATTCCCGAAGTCGAGGCCGACGACGTCATCGGCACCGCCGTCATGCGCTGGCTGGGCGAGGGCCGCGGCGACGCCGTCATCGCCACCACCGACAAGGATTTGCACGGCTTGATCGCCCACGGCGCGCTGGTGTGGGACCACTTCAAGGGCGAGTGGCACGACCACGCCTGGGTCGAGAAAAAATGGGGCGTGGCGCCCGAGCTGCTGCCGGACTTGCTGGCGCTGATGGGCGACGCCACCGACAGCATTCCCGGCATTTCCAAGGTGGGCCTGAAGACGGCGGCGAAACTCTTGCGCACGTATGGCAACCTGGACGCGGTGATGGCCGGCGCTGGCATCCTCAAGGATGCGCTGGGCGAAAGACTACGAAAAGAGCGCGAAATACTGTATCTTTCTCGTAATCTGGTGCAACTAAAGACCGACGTGCGCCTGGGCGTGACCTGGAATATGCTGGCCTGGGACGCACACTAGGCGCGCGGATGGCGTCCGCCGCGACAAGAACGGAAACATGGATGAGGATTTCAGATGTTAAAGGCAGTTCTGATCGATAGCAGCGCCGTCTCGCGCGGCCTCTTGAATACGGTGCTCAGCGATGGCGGCTATGAGGTCTGCGGCCAGACCCATACCGGCGCCCAGGGCTTGGCGCTGATGGTCAAGCACCAGCCGCAGCTGGTCTGCATCGCCCGCGAGCAGGTCGAGGACGGCAGCGGCGTGGTGCAATCCATCCGCGCCTCGTGGCCGAAAACCCTGGTCTTCATGGTCTCGAGCGGGATCGACGCCGCCGGCCTGCAGGCGGCGCATGCGATGGGCGTCAACGGCTTCATCGTCAAGCCCTTCAATGCCGACACGGTGCTGAAGACGATCCGCAATACCGTCATCGCCATGGTCAAGAAACAGCAACTGGCGGCCAGCGCCGCGGCGTCCGGCAATGCCGGCGCCGCATCAGGCGGCGATACCGCTTGAGCTGATGATGCCGCCGCCCAGGCAGACCTCGCCGTCGTACAGCACGGCGGACTGGCCCGGGGTCACCGCCCATTGCGCGTCGGTGAAGCGCAGCGCGAAATCGCTGGCGCCCGCCGGCACGATGTCGCAGGCGACGTCGGCCTGGCGGTAGCGCGTCTTGGCCGCCATGCCGCGCGCGTCCGGCGCCGCGCCGGCGATCCAGCTGGCCTGGTCGGCCGACAGCGCCGACGACAACAGCCACGGGTGGTCGTGCCCCTGCACCACGTACAGCGTGTTGTTGGCGATATCCTTGCGCGCCACATACCAGGCGTCGCTGCTGCCGTCGGCGTTCTGGTAAGACTTGACGCCGCCGATGCCGATGCCCTTGCGCTGCCCCAGCGTATAGAAACTCAGGCCGACGTGTTGGCCGACGGTCTTGCCGTCGGCGGTCTTCATCGGCCCCGGCTGGTATGACAGGTAGCGGTTGAGGAATTCGCGGAAGGGCCGCTCGCCGATGAAGCAGATGCCGGTCGAATCCTTTTTCTGCGCGTTCGGCAGCGCCAGTTTTTCGGCGATCTTGCGCACTTCCGTCTTGGCGATTTCGCCCAGCGGGAACAGCGTCTTCGACAACTGCGCCTGGTTCAGGCGGTGCAGGAAGTAGCTCTGGTCCTTGCTGGCGTCGAGCGCCTTGAGCAGTTCGAAGCGGGCGCCGTTCTGGCGCACGCGCGCATAGTGGCCGGTGGCGATCAGGTCGGCGCCGAGCAGCATGGCGTGGTCGAGGAAGGCCTTGAACTTGATCTCGGCGTTGCACAGCACGTCAGGATTCGGCGTGCGGCCGGCCTGGTATTCGCGCAGGAATTCGGCGAACACGCGGTCCTTGTATTCGGAGGCGAAGTTGACCGCCTCGATGTCGACGCCGACCACGTCGGCCACGCTGGCCGCGTCGATCCAGTCTTGCCGCGTCGAACAGTATTCAGAGTCGTCGTCGTCTTCCCAGTACTTCATGAACAGGCCGACCACGTCATAGCCCTGTTCCTTCAGCATCCACGCCGCGACCGAGGAGTCGACTCCTCCCGACATGCCGATCACGACTTTTTTCTTGCTCATCTTGATTATCCAGACAGTACAGGTGATTACAATTACAAATTCAATTACAAATCCGTCGCGTTCTTTTCGAAGTTGAATACCGAGGCGTGGGTATGCAGCAGCGACAGCGGCGCGCGCCGCCCTTCCAGGTATTCGTCCACGCATTGCAGCATCAGCGGGCTGCGGTGGCGTTCGCGGCAGGCGGCCATCTCGTCGCGCGACATCCACAGGGTACGCAGGATGCCGTGGTCGAGCGGGCGCTCATGCCTGGCCCCGACCTCGCCGCAGAAGGTGAAGCGCAGATAAGTCACGTCCTCGCCGGTGCGGGCCGACTGGTAGCGCGACATATACATGCCGACCAGCGCGGTCGGCGTGAAATCGTGCGCCGTTTCCTCCAGCGTTTCGCGCACCACGGCCTGTTCCAGCGATTCGAAAGGGTCGAGGTGGCCGGCCGGCTGGTTCAGCCGGATGCCGTCGCTGGTTTCTTCTTCGACCAGTAAAAACAGGCCGTCGCGCTCAATGATGGCGGCGACAGTGACAGAGGGTTTCCAGATTCTCGGCATGATCCATCCTTGAAAGAGCCGACATTTTAGCCTGTTCCGCGCGCTTCGTTCGGCAACATGGCCTTGGGCGCCGTTGAATGTGGCGCCGTTTTAAGAAAGACAACGTTTGAATGCGAAAATCAAAGGCATCAGCTTATTTATGACCCTATGGAATGAATGATATGAGCATTCTGGTATTTGCCGATGTGCGGATCACCAGTATAGTGGCTTGAAAGTTGCACAAGCTAAAAGGTTTCCCGTGCCGATCCATGTTAAATTCCAAGCAGCTTATTTACCACCTATTTACTACTCATCTACTAATCATTCTACTAACGGGAGCATTTTATGAAAATTGGCATACCGGCCGAGACCAGGCCGGGCGAAACCCGGGTGGCGGCGACGCCCGAGACCGTCAAGAAGCTGGCGGTCCACCACCAGATCATCGTGCAATCGGGCGCCGGCCTGGCGTCGTCGGTCACCGATGAGGCCTACGCCGCCGCCGGCGCCGGCATCGGCGGCGCCGCCGAGGCCTACGGCTGCGACGTCGTGCTCAAGGTG
>DASYLQ010000207.1:0-8842 GCA_036009485.1 Janthinobacterium sp. | reverse complement strand
AATTTTTTATGGCAATGAGATAGATACATCCATCATTTTCCAATTGAGCTTTTGCGACTCGCTTAAAAAATGGGCCGACACCGACATGCTCGATAAATGCTTCCGGAACCATCTCCACATCGTACTCAAAGTTCGAATCTTGACTGCGGATTGAGAAGTGCATATCCAACAACCTCTTTATCTCGACCTTTGCATTTTGGCTCACAACCGAACTAACAATTTCTCGATCTTCACCTTTGTATGAAAGCGTTACACTTTGCGTCGAACCATTCGTGAAAATTACAAGCGTTGGCACAGTACATGCAGACAGCAACGCCGAACAGGTCAGAACAAGAAGCAGCTTCACGTTGAGGCGATATCGGCTCCAATCACTTTTTGCATGAGCAGTCACCTTTGCCTCCCGTTTTCGCATAGTCTCTAGCTCTTTTTGCCGCCTCTTCATAAATATCCGGGTGATTGAACGGCCATCTAATCATATCCATCCGTCCCTTTGTTCTGTGGATCGATTCGTGCGTAATCGTCTTGTACAGACTGTTCAGACCATCCGCATCTAAATCGCCATTGTAGTAACTGCTGAGCGTAACATTCAACGTCATTGGATTCGTTACGGCTGTATCCTCGCCGCCAAACGTGCTTGAGATATAAACATGGTCTGGGACGTTGAGATCAGGACTATTGCACCGTACCTTCTCCAGCATGGCATCAACCTGTTCTCTGGTCAGCCCCATCGGATCGATGTACGAAATTGGGTTGCCTCTGACATACGCATAGGTATTGATACCGCCTGCCAGACCAATCGGATCGCTCTGCACATACCGCGCCGAGCCCGGATCGTAATAGCGATGGCGGTTGTAATACAGGCCGGTCTCGGCATCCTCGTACTGCCCCTGGAAGCGGATCGCCTGAGCGATCTGTTCCACTTCGCAGCGCTCGATGGCTCCCCACGCCCTGTAGCGCGCCGCCCAGACCGCGGCGCCATCCCGGTCCAGCAGTTCCTGTAGGGGACGGCGGGCGTGCTCGGCCCCCTGGGCGTCTTGCAGACGTCGGGACTGAGGCTGATGCAGAAAAAGCGGCTGCTCTTGGTGACGAATTCACGCGACATGGCCGATCCCCGGGGTGGTGGAGTGTCTCTGCCAGAAATCACCACAGCCCTTTTTTGAAATATTTGTCATACGAAATCACACCATGTGAATGAACGAAAATCGTAGCCATCTATAGGCTGTGCTGCTTATCTAACATATATGGCAGGCTCATTGCTACCACAAGAATTAGTTGTCGTTCAACGATCCAAAATATCGGGAGAGAAAGAAGGATGAAAAGCCATCGGTCCTTAGCTTAATCGCTAGATACGTCACTACAAATAACCAAGCGATCTCTGCAATTAGGTATAGTCGAATATTGGTACCCGCAAATAGATCCCAAGAAACAAGGCCCACTGGCGATCGCGGTGTTGGCGCCGATCAGCAGGGGGCGTGCTGAATGCGGGCGAGCCTATTTATTTTCGCGATCCAGCAACGCTTGAATTTATTCGCTTTCCTTCTTGCTGACATGCCCGCTCAAGTCCTTGATCAGGCTGGTCTGCAGCGTGTCCTGTTCCTGCGCCGGCACGTAGAAATCTTGTGTTTGACGCCGGGATGTTAAATGTTTGCCATTATTGCCCCGGCGTCGAAGGAACTATCGCCGCTGGGCATGGCACCGTTCTTTTAACGTAAGAAAAGCATTTTGGCCCAACTATTCGCAATGGTCCATGTTGCGATACAATGCAGCGTGCTATCCTGCACAACGATTTCAGTAACCCGTGTCATAAAAGAGAGTCAAAGAGTCCTTCCCCCACAACTTGATGTGCAATCCGCTAACCGGTCAGGCCGTGTCGCGGAAGGTTAGATTAACCCGCTAATCTCGCGAAGCGCGAAGAAAGGTGAGCAAGATGATGCAGCAATATACCGCCAACTCCTACCTGTTTGGTGGGAATGCTCCGTACGTGGAAGAACTGTACGAGGCCTACCTGAACAACCCCGGCTCGGTGCCGGACAACTGGCGTTCCTATTTCGACGCCATGCAAAACGTGCCCGCCGTCGACGGCTCCAACAAGCCGGACGTCGCCCACGCCTCCGTGATCGCCTCGTTCGCCGAGCGCGCCAAGGCCGGCCCGATCCGCGTCGTCACCGCTTCGACCGATGCCGAAATGGGCCGCAAGCGCGTCGCCGTCACCCAGCTGATCGCGGCCTACCGCTACCTCGGCACGCACTGGGCCAACCTGGACCCGCTGCAGCGCCAGGAGCGTCCCGCCATCCCCGAGCTGGAGCCGGGCTTCTACGGCTTCACCGACGCCGACATGGATACCGTGTTCAACATCAGCAACACGTATTTCGGCTCCGAGACGGCCTCGCTGCGCGACTTGATCAACTACTTGCGCGACACCTATACCCGTTCCATCGGCGCCGAGTTCATGTACATCGGCGACCCGACCGAAAAGCGCTGGCTGCAGGAAAAGCTGGAAGCTATCCGTTCGACCCCGAATTTCACGCCAGCAAAGAAAATCCACATTCTCGACCGCCTCACCGCGGCCGAAGGCCTGGAGCGTTACCTGCACACCAAGTACGTCGGCCAAAAGCGCTTTTCGCTGGAAGGCGGCGAATCCTTTATCGCCTCGATGGATGAAACCATCCAGCGCGCCGGCGAAAAAGGCGTGCAGGAAATCGTCATCGGCATGGCCCACCGCGGCCGCTTGAACGTGCTGGTCAACACCCTGGGCAAGAGTCCGCAAGAGCTGTTCGAAGAATTCGAAGGCAAGCACGGCGACGACCTGCCGTCCGGCGACGTCAAGTACCACCAGGGCTTTTCCAGCGATATCTCGACGGACGGCGGTCCGGTCCATCTGTCGCTGGCGTTCAACCCTTCGCACCTGGAAATCGTCAACCCGGTGGTCGAAGGCTCGGTCAAGGCGCGCATGGACCGCCGCGGCGACGTCCACGGCGCCCAGGTGCTGCCTATCCTGGTGCATGGCGACGCCGCGTTCGCCGGCCAGGGCGTGGTCATGGAAACCCTGAACCTGGCCCAGACCCGCGGCTACGGCACGGGCGGCACGGTGCATATCGTGATCAACAACCAGATCGGTTTCACCACGTCCGACCCGCGCGACTCGCGCTCGACCCTGTACTGCTCGGATGTGGTGAAGATGATCGAAGCGCCTGTCCTGCACGTCAATGCCGACGATCCTGAAGCGGTCGTTCTTGCCACGCAAATTGCGCTCGACTACCGCATGGAGTTCAAGAAGGATATCGTGGTCGATATCATCTGCTACCGCAAGCTGGGCCACAACGAGCAAGACACCCCGGCGCTGACGCAGCCGCTGATGTACAAGAAGATCGCCCAGCATCCGGGCACGCGCAAGCTGTACGCCGACAAGCTGGCGGCCCAGGGCGTGATCCCGGCCGACGGCGGCGACCAGATGTCGGCCGCCTTCCGCGACGCCATGGACGCCGGCAAGCACACGGTCGATCCGGTCATTTCCAACTTCAAGAACAAGTACGCGGTCGACTGGCTGCCCTTCCTGAACCGCAAATGGACCGACGTCGCCGACACCGCCGTGCCGATGACCGAGCTGAAACGCCTGGCCGCGCGCATCACCACGGTGCCGGAAAACTTCAAGGTCCACTCGCTGGTGGAAAAAGTGCTGGCCGACCGCGCCGCCATGGGCCGCGGCGAAATGAACCTGGACTGGGGCATGGGCGAGCACATGGCCTACGCCTCGCTGGTGTCGTCCGGCTATGCCATCCGCCTGACCGGCCAGGACGCCGGCCGCGGCACCTTCGTGCACCGCCACGCCGTGCTGCACGACCAGAACCGCGAGCGCTGGGACGCCGGCACCTATATCCCGCTGGCCAACGTGTCGGAAAGCCAGGCGCCGTTCACCGTCATCGATTCGGTGCTGTCGGAAGAGGCGGTGCTGGGTTTTGAATACGGATATTCGACCGCCGAGCCGAACACGCTGACCATCTGGGAAGCCCAGTTCGGCGACTTCGCCAACGGCGCCCAGGTGGTGATCGACCAGTTCATCAGCTCCGGCGAAGTGAAATGGGGCCGCGCTTCCGGCCTGGTGATGATGCTGCCGCACGGTTATGAAGGCCAGGGTCCGGAGCACTCGTCGGCCCGTCCCGAGCGTTTCCTGCAACTGTGCGCCGACAACAATATGCAAGTGGTGCAGCCGACCTCGGCTTCGCAGATCTTCCACCTGCTGCGCCGCCAGATGGTGCGCCAGTTCCGCAAGCCGCTGGTGATCCTGACGCCGAAATCGCTGCTGCGCAACAAGGATGCGGGTTCGCCGCTGACCGACCTGGCCAAGGGCGCCTTCCACACCGTGATCGGCGAAGTCGATGAAAAGATCGACGCCAAGAAGGTCAAGCGCGTCATCGCCTGCTCCGGCAAGGTGTATTACGACCTGGTCAACGCCCGCAAGACGCGCGGCCAGGGCGATACCGCGATCATCCGCATCGAGCAGCTGTATCCGTTCCCGCACAAGTCCTTCGCCGCCGAACTGAAGAAGTTCCCCAACCTGCATGAAGTGGTGTGGGCGCAGGACGAGCCGCAGAACCAGGGACCATGGTTCCAGATCCAGCACAACATCTTCGAAAGCCTGGATGCGGGCCAGCGCCTGGCATATGCCGGACGCCCAGCCTCCGCTTCGCCCGCGGTCGGTTATTACGACAAGCATTACGCGCAGCAGAAAGACTTGCTGGAAACGGCGTTTTCGAAGTTAAAAGGCTTCATCCTCACAAAATAAGCATAGGCGCTGCGCGGGGAGCGCGGCGCCTGCATAACAATACACCGGAGTTTTACATGGCACAAATCGAAGTAAAGGTTCCTCAATTGTCGGAATCGGTCGCCGAAGCGACCTTGCTGTCCTGGCATAAAAAAGTCGGCGAGCCCGTCGGCCGCGACGAAAACCTGATCGACATCGAAACCGATAAAGTCGTGCTGGAATTGCCGGCGCCGGCCGCCGGCGTCATTGCCCAGATTATCAAGGCAGACGGCAGCACCGTCGTCGCCGGCGAAGTCATCGCCATCATCGACACCGACGCCAGCGCCAAGGTCAGCCCGCTGGAAGTGACGTCCGTGCCCGCCGCCGGCGCCGCCGCCGCCGCCGCCGCGACCCCGGCCGTCGCCGCCGCTCCTGCTCCTGTCGCCGCCACCAGGGGCGACGTCGCCATGCCGGCCGCCGCCAAGCTGCTGTCAGAGAATAACTTGACCGCTTCGCAGGTCGGAGGCAGCGGCAAGGATGGCCGCGTAACCAAGGGCGACGCCCTGGCCGCCGTCGCCGCCAAGCCAGTCGCCGCGCCCGCGCCGGCCGTCCCTGCGCCGGTCGCCGCCAAGCCGGCCCTGCAGCTAGTGGCCGCGCCGGCCGCCGCCAACCTGGGCGACCGTCCGGAAGAGCGCGTGCCGATGAGCCGCCTGCGCGCCCGCATTGCCGAGCGCCTGGTGCAGTCGCAATCGACCAACGCCATCCTGACCACTTTCAATGAAGTGAACATGCAGCCGGTGATCGACCTGCGCAACAAGTACAAGGACAAGTTCGAGAAAGAACACGGCGTCAAGCTGGGCTTCATGTCCTTCTTCGTCAAGGCCGCCGTCGCCGCGCTGAAGAAATACCCGATCATCAACGCTTCGGTCGACGGCAACGATATCGTCTATCACGGTTATTTCGACATCGGCATCGCGGTCGGTTCGCCGCGCGGCCTGGTGGTGCCCATCATCCGCAACGCCGACCAGATGTCGATCGCCGACATCGAAAAGAAAATCGGCGAGTTCGGCAGCAAGGCCAAGGACGGCAAGCTGACCCTGGACGACCTGAGCGGCGGCACCTTCTCGATTTCCAACGGCGGCATCTTCGGTTCGATGCTGTCGACGCCCATCATCAACCCGCCGCAATCGGCGATTCTCGGCGTGCATGCGACCAAGGACCGCGCCGTGGTCGAAAACGGCCAGGTCGTCGTGCGTCCGATGAACTACCTGGCGATGTCCTATGACCATCGCATCATCGACGGCCGCGAAGCGGTGCTGGGCCTGGTGGCGATGAAGGAAGCGCTGGAAGATCCGGCGCGCCTGCTGCTGGACCTGTAAGACCAAGGATTACCACGCAGCCCTGCAACATATTGTTTTTTAGGAGGAGTGCATATGAACGTCCCTGAAGAAATCAAGCGTTTGCATGAGTTGCACCAGGCCGGCGCTCTGAGCGACGCCGAGTTCGAGCAAGCCAAGGCGCGCTTGCTGAGCCCGGTCAACCTGGACAAACCCGGCGACGGCTCCGACCTGATGCAGGAAATCGGCCGGCTGCGGCGTTCGCGCAACGATCGCTGGCTGGGCGGCGTTTGCGGCGGCCTGGCGCGCGTGTCCGGGATGGAGTCCTGGATCTGGCGCCTGGTGTTTGCGCTGTTCGCCCTGACTTTCGGTTTCAGCGTGGTGATCTACCTTTTACTATGGATCTTCGTTCCAGAAGAAGAATAATTAGGAATTCAATATGAGCACCAAACAATTTGACGTGGTCGTTATCGGCGCAGGTCCTGGCGGCTATATCGCGGCGATCCGCGCGGCGCAACTGGGTTTTTCGGTCGCCTGCATCGATGAATGGGCAAATGCCAAGGGCGGCCCGGCTCCCGGCGGCACTTGCACCAACGTCGGCTGCATTCCCTCGAAAGCGCTGCTGCAATCGTCCGAGCATTTCGAGCACGCCGGCCACGGTTTCGCCGAGCACGGCATCGACGTCGGCAGCCTGTCGCTGAACCTGGGCCAGATGTTGAAGCGCAAGGACGGCGTCGTCAAACAAAACAATGACGGCATCCTCTACCTGTTCAAGAAAAACAAGGTCAGCTTTTTCCACGGCCGCGCCGCTTTCGCCGGCGCCGCCACTGCCGAAGGCTATCAGATCGCCGTCAGCGGCCCGACCACCGACTCGCTCAGCGCGAAACACGTGATCGTCGCCACCGGCTCCAACGCGCGCGAACTGCCGGGCGCGCCCTTCGATGAAAAACTGATCCTGTCGAACACCGGCGCGCTGGCGATCGACACCGTGCCGGCCAGGCTGGGCGTCATCGGCGCCGGCGTGATCGGCCTGGAAATGGGCAGCGTCTGGCGCCGCCTGGGTTCCCAGGTCACCGTGCTGGAAGGCTTGCCGGTCTTCCTCGGCGGCGTCGACGAGCAAGTCGCCAAGGAAGCCTCGAAGCAGTTCACCAGGCAGGGCCTGGCCATCCACCTGGGCTGCAAGATCGGCAAGATCAGCGCCGGCAAGAGCGAAGTCACGGTGGAATACGCCGACGCCAAGGGCGAAGCGCAAAAGGCGGTGTTCGACAAGCTGATCGTCTCGATCGGCCGCACGCCGAACACGAACGGCCTGGACGCCGGCAAGGTCGGTCTGAACCTGGACGAGCGCGGCTTCGTCGCGGTCGACGCCGACTGCAAGACCAACTTGCCGAACGTCTGGGCGATCGGCGACGTGGTGCGCGGTCCGATGCTGGCGCACAAGGCGGAAGAAGAGGGCGTCGCCGTGGCCGAGCGCATCGCCGGCCAGCATGGCCATACCAACTTCAACACCGTCCCGTGGGTCATCTACACCTCGCCGGAAATCGCCTGGGTCGGCCAGACCGAACAGCAGCTGAAGGCGGCCGGCACGGCGTACAAGGCGGGTTCCTTCCCCTTCCTGGCGAACGGCCGCGCGCGCGCGCTGGGCGACACCAGCGGTTTCGTCAAGTTCCTGGCCGACGCGGCCACCGATGAAATCCTCGGCGTGCACATCATCGGACCGATGGCTTCCGAACTGATTTCCGAAGCCGTCGTGGCGATGGAATTCAAGGCTTCGGCAGAAGATATCGCGCGCATTTGCCACGCCCATCCATCGCTGTCCGAAGCGACCAAGGAAGCCGCGCTGGCCATCGACAAGCGCACCCTGAACTTCTAAGGCGCCGCCGGTCTTTTTGGTGGGATTCCCCCGGCTTGCCAGGCGAATCCCGCCTGTCGTTTACATGGCCGCCGTTGCGGCCCGAATCGAATGCCATGAATGTCCAAGAGTTCTATCAGAACGCGTTGCAGCGACGCGATTTCAAGGCCGACGAGGCCCAGCGCCTGGCGGTCGAGCGGCTGCAGCGCGCCCATGATGAATGGGTAGCCTACAAGGCCCGGCGCTCGAACAGTTTCAAGCGCCTGATCATTCATCCCGACGTGCCGCGCGGCGTCTACATGTGGGGCGGCGTCGGGCGCGGCAAGTCGTTTTTGATGGACAGTTTTTATTCGGTGGTGCCGGTGGTGCGCAAGACGCGCCAGCACTTCCACGAATTCATGCGCGGCGTGCACCGCCAGCTCGACGAGCTGAAGGGCGTCGCCAATCCGCTCGACGAAGTGGCGCTGCGCATCGCCAAGAAATACCGGTTGATCTGCTTCGACGAGTTCCATGTCTCCGACATCGCCGACGCGATGATCCTGTATAACTTGCTGAAGGCCTTGTTCGATCACGGCGTTTCCTTCATCATGACGTCGAATTACGATCCGGACTTGCTGTATCCGGACGGCTTGCATCGCGACCGCATGCTGCCGACCATCGCGCTGCTCAATGAAAAGCTCGACGTCATGAACGTCGACGCCGGCGTCGACTACCGCAAGCGCGCGCTCGAGCAGGGCGACAGCTACTACACGCCGCTCGGCGCGCAGGCAGACCAGGCGCTGCGCACGGCCTACGCCAGGATCGCCGAGACCGCCGACGAAGACCCGCGCGTGCATATCGAAGAGCGCGAGATCCGCGCGTTGCGCCGCGCCGGCGGCATCATCTGGTTCGATTTTGCCACCTTGTGCGGCG
>DASYLQ010000206.1:0-5845 GCA_036009485.1 Janthinobacterium sp. | reverse complement strand
CCCGCGCGCAGCAGTTGTGTGCCCCAGTTGTCGATCTCGACCGGGTCGATGGTAAATGCGAAATTCTGCGCATGCAGTGCGTCATAAATCTCGACGATCTTGCCGAAGCCGCGACCAGACAATTCCGCCAGGAAGGTATCTTGCGTCGGTGCGGTCGCATTGCCCTTATGGCTCATGAGTGACATCATCCGTTTCGGAACTTCGTTTTGCTCCGGCTTACGGTTGATGAAGTCCAGCGCGGCCTTGTCGCTCTTGAGGTAGGAATCCAAAAAGTGAGAGATGTATTGCGCGGTCCACCAATATGCTTGCGCGGCTTCTTCACGCGTGTGGTCGTCGAACGCGCCATCGTCATTGATGCGCAGGGCCCACGAGGAAAAATCCATGTGGTTCATGTACTGCATGGTCGCAATGTAGAGGTCGGAATAGTGCATCTGGTTCATCAGGTTGAAGCTCGTGTCGGTGCCGGCCTTGTTGATTTCCTCGAGGGACCGGTTGCGCCGCCCCACGTACAGCATCGGGATCGCCAGGCGTTCCGGGGTCACGTAATAAGCGGCCTTGGCGCCGCCATTGACGAATTGCGGATAGGTGCGCACCGAACCGTCGATGCTGACCAGGGCGCGGATGCGATCGTCCCTGGCGGCCGCGAATACATTGGCCAGCCCGCCCCAACTGAAGCCGATCACGGCAACGTGCTCCATGTCGGCCTGTTTCATGGTCGCCGCCTGGCCAATCAGGAAGGCGATGTCGGTCGCCTGGGTCTCGACGCCCTCCAGGTCGGACGTCATGCCACGCGAGCGCGCCCCCATCGACGCACTGGCGAGCACAATGTAACCGCGGCTGGCCAGATATTCGCACAGGTCGGCATTTTCCATCGCCGATGCGCCGTAGCTTGGCGCATAGATCAGGACCGGAAATTTCCCGGGCAGCGGATCCGCGTCGCGCCGGGCGTACATGGGGTGCTCCAGGGCGCGCTTGACCACGGGACCGCGCGGCCCGCTGGTGTACTCGGTGATGGCTGCGTTGATTTCCCGCCGCGCCTCGTCCGGCGCGTCGAAACGCTCTTCGCTTCCCATGGTGCTCACGTAGTCGCGGTAGTGCATTGACCATCCCCGGCCGGCAGCTGGGTACCATACCAATGACTGGACCGGTCGTGCGCGTTCCGTCTGCGTCATTTGCGCAGTCACATTGTCTCGCACACGCCGATAGACGCGGGTCTGATCGTATTGCTGCCTGACAAGCAGGCCGACTTTGTGGGGACCAAGCGCCGGGACGAAGCTGAGCTCCTGCGCTGCGGTAATGGCCGCCAACGAGCTGAGAAATAATGCAAAAATGAAACGGAACATATTGTAATATCGCTCACCAGGAGCGGACCCATCAAAAATGGCAGCTTAACCAATGAGATTAGGGTATGTAAGCTGTAATTTCTTACAGGTAAGCGTCATCGACTGGCAATACGAGAGTGAGTGTTAATGGATTTGCATCATCGGTGGCAGCAAACATGGCAGGAACAGCTGGCGACAGTGCGGACTGAAGCTGATTTGCTGGCCGTGCTGGCAAGTGCGACATGCGAGCTCGGCTTTGAATACTGCGCCCTCGGAATGCGCCTGCCACTGCCGCTTTCGAATCCCCGGACCCTCATGCTTGGGAATTACTCGCCAGCCTGGAGTGAACGCTACGCAAGCGCGCAGTATCTGAACGTCGATCCGACCGTTGCGCATGCACTCGTCTCGACCGAGGCGCTCTTGTGGTCGGACGAGGTCTTCGTCAATACCGCCGAGTTGTGGGAGGACGCTCGGGACTACGATTTGCGCATCGGATGGGCGCAGCCGGCGCATGACATCAGGGGCATCGCCAGCCTGCTGACGCTGGCACGTTCGCACGAGCCCGTGTCGCCGATCGAAATGAGTGATAAGGCGCTGCAAGTTGCCTGGCTAGCGCGAGCG
This sequence comes from Janthinobacterium sp., assembly GCA_036009485.1. Taxonomy (GTDB): domain Bacteria; phylum Pseudomonadota; class Gammaproteobacteria; order Burkholderiales; family Burkholderiaceae_D; genus Janthinobacterium. Next base: position 3,902 of record DASYLQ010000206.1, on the reverse strand, counting down.
ACCCATGAAACGCTGGCCGGCATGTTAGCATCCGGGCCGGACAGCGTGACCAAGCTAACTGAGCGCGAAGTCGAAGTCCTTCGGTGGGCCGGCGACGGCAAGACCGCCGCGCAAACGGCGCATATCGTCGGCATCACGGAACGCACCGTGATCTTCCATATCGATAATGCTTTGCGCAAACTGGGCGCGGCGAACAAAACCGCTGGTGTATTGAAGGCTGCGCTGTTGCGGCTGATCTAACGTAGCTTTAGCACATAGCGTTGAACTTCAACGTCGAAGGGATTCGTTATCGTGGCAACAACGAAGCCAACGACCGATTTGGGGCGACAGCGTACGATAGCGACTGCGCGCCGCAGTTGACCTTGATTGCAGAATTGAATTTTTTACCGTGTTTGGCAATCAATGACCAACGCGAAGTAGGCCGTACGTATGCGAGAAAATTGCGCCCGAAAAAATTCAATTGACGCGTCCACACATCGCGATTTTTTGTACTAAACTACCCTTTGGAGTTGCCAGTTCTATCCAATACGGAATAGAACTGGCGAAAGTCGCGTCTGGTGGTGGTATTTATGCGGGTACTTTTGGAATTCCGCTGATTTCTCATAGCTGTAGTCGATTCCGGCCAACGCACCAGGTACATGCAATGACAAAAACCCGCTCCTTCAACAGAGCGGGTTTTTTGTTGTCCGGTCTTGTCGCTGCCTTAGCGCGAATGAAGCGAGGCAGTCTTGACAATGTCCGCCATGCCCGCCTTGTATCGGGCCGATTCGGCGCGCGCGACATGGCGTTTCCTGGCGCCGGCATCGGCGGCGATATGCGGCGCGAAATTTGCGGCGATGGTCTTCGGGGCCAGCCGGTCTTCGTGCTGGTGATCGTCAAAGCCGTCTATCGCGGCAATGACGAGGTCGGCTTGCAGTACGTTGCCCGGCTGGCCGACGAGCACCAGGTCCTTCCCCTGGATGGCGACGAGCGGAATCGGAGCGCAAGGCAAGTCAAATTGTTGCTGCAAAACGCGGCAAGCATTCTTGCATTGCGTTAAAGCGTTGCGCATTGTGGTCTGGCCATGCGCCGCCCTCACAGTCCAGACTGGCGCATCGGCATCCGCAACAATGGTTCCCGATTTATATTTCGTTTCTATGAGATATATGTTGCGTTTCGTTATGACGACATGGTCGACTTCGACAGAAAATTCCTCTTGTTCCTGCCTTAAAAACAAAAAAGGGTATTGTGGCGTATCTGCGATTCCGGATACCTTGATTGATGCTGGCTTAATAATTTTTGCACATAACGTTCGGCGTCGCTGCCCGCCTGCGCGCGCCGGGTGTCCGGGTCGTAATACAGTTCCTCTATCCATTTCGTGATGTTGAATAAAAGCGCAAATGGCAGACAGGAAAGAAAGGTCAGGATTATGTAGATGATCGGGTGCAAGTCAAAAAAGAAATTGCCTGCCGCCGACATGGGCCGGTGATTTGCAAAAAAAATGGCTTCGATGATAAATTGAAGAAAATTCGCAAAAAATATGAGTGCGGCAGTCCAGGAGACTATCCTGTATAAATATTTTAGCGAGCTCCAGCTAGATGATAATTTGTCCAGTCTGAGGAAGCGAATGATCGGCTTTCTTGCAAAATAAAAAGAAATTTCATTTTGTAAAGTGAAAGAAAACCAATGGCAACGATGAGAGCGGCAGCAATGCAGGCGAAGAATCCTGAGCCATCTTTTTCTTTATTGGTTATATTTAATTTCAATTAGTTTCCTATTAAAAATTTTAGCATAGTGCTTTTTACGATGTCCGGTATTTTTTCGTCACTTTTTTAGCGCCGATACCAAGACTGGCAAGGGGGATAGGGTATGAGCTCCGATTCTCGTCATGAAGATAAAGCCGCCACTTCCGCAAATTCTCCCGAGATCCGCTTCGGGACGCTGCTATACCGCTTTCTTTTCTTCGACTGGCTGTTCGCCGACATGCGCGAGGCGAAAACCCGGCTCGAACGCCATGCCGTCTGGCGCCACAATCGGGCCATGCGCCGCTATCTGCCGCTGTACCTGCGCCGCTGGTCGGTGCTGACCGTGCTCGATTTCGGGCTGGGCTGCCTGTTCGAGCGGATGCTGGCGACCGGCTTGCTGGCGGCCTGCTTCTTCACCTGTTCCTGCATCGCCGTCACCGGCGCGGTCATCATCTCGCTGTTATGGGTATTGCTGGCGAACCCAGAGATGCCCTGATTCCCTACCTGCCCGCCGTTTTCTTCTTTGCTGAGATTGACCGCCGGCTGAGGCAGATCAAACCCGTAGCCGCCTCAAAGAACGAAATCCCGAACTCCCGCTCGAATTGACAAGCTCTCTCGCCGGCAGCATGACGAAGGCGCGACCTTGCTGGCCCTTGCGAAGCTCATTGCGAAGCTGTTTCGTTGCGCCGGCGCCCTGCAAGCCGACGGCGGAGGAGGCGACATGAAGATCCTGGCTTATCTGCTGTTCCTGCTGTTGCTGGCCGTCGCGCTGGACGCCGGCGCAGCTCTTGCACAAGAAACGACCGCCACTGCCGTGCCACCGGCCGTGACGGTGATCCTGCCCGTTTCGGCCAGCGAACCTTCCGTCGTCGCCAGCGCGCAGATCAGTTCCGGCGACACCGCCTGGATGCTGACCTCGACGGCGCTGGTCTTGATGATGACGGTGCCCGGCCTGGCGCTGTTTTATGGCGGCATGGTGCGCCGGAAAAATGTGCTGGCGACGCTGATGCAGAGTTTCGCCATCACCTGCCTGGTCACCATCCTGTGGTGGGTAGCCGGCTACAGCCTGGCGTTCACGCCCGGAGACACGGCCTACCTCGGCGGCTTCAGCCGGGTATTCATGAACGGCATGGCGTATGTCAAGGATGTCGCGGCGGCGGCCGCCACCCCGGATGCGCCGGCGGCCGCCGCCGTTCCCGGCAGGGTCTCGGTCAGCCACCTGGCGCCCACGATCCCGGAGAGCGTCTATGCGATGTTCCAGCTGACCTTCGCGATCATCACGCCGGCCCTGATCTGCGGAGCCTTCGCCGAGCGCATGAAATTCTCGGCGATGCTGTGGTTCATGGGCATCTGGTCGCTTGTCGTCTACGCCCCGGTGGCGCATTGGGTATGGGAACCGGGCGGCTGGCTGGCGTCGCGCGGCGTGCTCGATTTTGCCGGCGGCACCGTGGTGCACATCAACGCCGGCATCGCCGCACTGGCCTGTGCGCTGGTGCTGGGCAAGCGCCTCGGCTTCAGGCGCGAAGCGATGCCGCCGCATAACCTGGTCTTGACCATCATCGGCGCCTCGATGCTGTGGGTAGGCTGGTTCGGCTTCAATGCCGGCTCGGCGGTTGCCGCCGACGGCCGCGCCGGCCTGGCCATGGCCGTCACCCAGATTGCCACCGCCGCGGCGGCGCTGGGCTGGATGGGCAGCGAATGGATCGCCAAGGGCAAGCCCAGCGTGCTGGGCATCGCTTCCGGCGCCGTCGCGGGGCTGGTGGCGATCACGCCGGCGTCCGGTTTTGTCGGGCCGAATGCCGCCGTCCTCATCGGCCTGGCCGGCGGCATCGTCTGTTTTCTCGCCTCCACCTGGGTCAAGCGTGCGATGGGATATGACGACTCGCTCGATGCATTTGGCGTCCATTGCGTCGGCGGCATCGTCGGCGCGCTGCTGACCGGCGTGTTCGCCGACCCGGCCATCGACGGCGGCCTGGCGGGCAGCTTGCCGCAACAATTGCTGGGCGTGGGCGCGACCCTGGTCTACAGTTTTGTCGCCAGCATCGTCATTCTCAAGGCGATCGACCTGGCGATCGGCTTGCGCGTCAGCGAAGAGGCGGAAAGGGATGGGCTCGACGTCGCGCCACACGGCGAGAGTATCGAATAGTCTGACCATTTGGTTTGCAGCTTGCGCTGGCG
>DASYLQ010000205.1:0-2531 GCA_036009485.1 Janthinobacterium sp. | reverse complement strand
CGCCTGGTGCGGGTGATTTGCGAAAGCTGCACCACGCCCTACCAGTTGTCGCCGACCGAGCACGAGTGGCTGCGCATGGAGTTGGGCGAGCAGGTCGACCGCAGCCAGTACTTCCATGGCAAGGGCTGTTCGCAGTGCAACGGCATGGGTTACCGCGGCCGCACCGGCGTCTACGAATTGCTGGAAATGACGCGTCCCGTGGTGGACGCCGCCAACCATCCCGACCCGGCCCACTTCCTGCAAGTGGCGGGGGCGCAGATGGCCGGCGAAACGCTGCGCCGGCATGCGGTGCAACTGGTGGTGCAGGGCCGCACCACGGTGGCTGAAGCGATGCGCATCAGTAACCAGAGCGAGGATTGACGTGCCCTTTTTCGCCTACAAGGCCCGCAATGCGCGAGGCGAGCTGATGCAGGGAGTGGTGGAGGGCGCCGACAGCGGCGCCGTCGCCGACCAGTTGCTGAGCACGGGCCTGACGCCGGTCGACATTGCGCTGACCGCCAAAAAAACCGCGGCGGCCGGCGACGGCGAAGGATGGTGGGCCAGGCTGACCGAGAAAAAAGTCACCTCGATGGATGTGCAATTGTTCAGCCGCCAACTATATACCTTGCTGAAAGCCGGCGTGCCCATCATGCGCGGGCTGGCGGGCTTGCAGGAATCGGCCATCAGCAAATCCTTCGGGCGCGTCATCAAGGACTTGCGCGAATCGCTCGATTCCGGCCGCGAATTGTCGGCGGCGATGCGCCGCCATCCTGAAGTGTTTTCCAACTTTTACCTGTCGATGGTGCGCGTCGGCGAAATGACCGGGCGCCTCGACGAAGTGTTCCTGCGCTTGTTCGACCACCTCGAATTCGACCGCGACATGCGCGACCGGGTCAAGACGGCGATGCGCTATCCCAGCTTCGTCATCGTCGCCATGATCATAGCCATGTTCATCGTCAATATATTCGTCATCCCGGCCTTTGCCGGCGTGTTCAACAGCCTGCATGCCGAGCTGCCGCTGATGACGCGGATCTTGATCGGCACCTCGGGATTCAGCGTGCGTTACTGGCCGCTCATGTTGACGGCCACGATCGCCGCCGTCGTCGGTTTCCGCTGGTATGTCGGCACCGTCAAGGGGCGCTATCGATGGGACAAGGCCAAGCTGCGCATCCCGGTGGCCGGCAAGATCATCCTGAAGGGCACGATGTCGCGTTTCGCCCGCAGTTTCGCGCTGGCCAGCAAGAGCGGCGTGCCGATCGTGCAGGGGCTGACGGTGGTGTCGCAAACGGTCGACAACGCCTATCTGTCGGCGCGGGTCGAGCAGATGCGCGACGGCGTCGAGCGCGGCGAAAGCATCTTGCGCACGGCGGCCGCGGCCAGCGTGTTCACGCCGGTGGTGCTGCAGATGATCGCGGTGGGCGAGGAAACCGGTTCGATCGACGACTTGATGGATGAAATCGCCCAGATGTACGAGCGCGAAGTCGACTATGAATTGAAGACCCTGTCGGCGCAGATCGAGCCCATCCTGATCGTTTTCCTGGGCGCGCTGGTGCTGGTGCTGGCGCTGGGGATTTTCCTGCCGATCTGGGACCTGGGCAAAGCGGCCTTGCACCGATGACGCCGCATAGATGACGCCGCATAGATGAACTTCCTGCCTGCCAGGCCGATATCCTCCGTTTCCAGGAAACAAGAAAAGGCGGCGGGTTTCAGTCACTTCGAGTTCGCCGTCACGACGGCGCTCATTGCCATCCTGGCCACGGTTTTCTTGCAAAGAATTTTGTATTATCAAGAGGAAACGGAACGCGTCCAGGTACTCCATGTGGTGGCCGGCCTGCGTACTGTTTTGCAAATGAAGACAGGGGAACTGGAGCTGCGCAGCCGGGGCGCCGAAGCGGCTGCCTTGATTGATCAAAATCCCATGAGCTGGCTGCCTGAGCAGCCATCGAATTACCTGGGTGAATACTACGCTCCGGTAGTCGAGGATATCGATAGGGGAAACTGGTACTTTGATGGGAAAAAGCGCGTGCTGGTTTATTTGTTGCGACACGGAAAATTTTTTGCTTCCACAGAGGAAACCCGCTGGTTTTTCAAGGTAGAATTCTCTCGCTTGCCCACAATCCCCGCCAAGCCGCCAGGGACACCAAACAAGATGCAACAAGGTGTTGTCTTGAATCAAGTTAACGGATAATATCGACTGCAAAATTGCAGTTAGTATATTTCCGTTGCTTAAAACATATTTAAGATGGATTTTTTGGAGAAAGCAAAAATGAACATGAATAAAATGAGCGCCATGCGCAAAAGCGCGCAAGCCGGTTTCACGTTGATCGAATTGATCGTCGTGATCGTTATCCTGGGGATTTTGGCGGCAACGGCCTTGCCGAAGTTTGCGAATTTAGGCGCCGATGCGCGTGTCGCCAGTCTGAATGCCGCAAAAGGGGCGCTGCTTGCGACGTCCGCGATGGCGCATGGCAAATATATACTCAATCCCACTGCGGGCGTCAATTTTGAGGGCGCGAATATAACGATGAATCCCATAACGGGCTACCCCACGG
>DASYLQ010000204.1:0-1815 GCA_036009485.1 Janthinobacterium sp. | reverse complement strand
GAAGGCGCGCAAGATCAAGGTCAGGGAAGCGATGAAGCTGCTGATCGACGAGGAAGCGGCGAAGCTGGTCAACGAAGACGAGCTGAAGCAGAAAGCCATCCAGAACGTCGAGCAGAACGGCATCGTCTTCCTCGACGAAATCGACAAGATCGCCTCGCGTTCGGAAGTGGGCGGCGCCGACGTCTCGCGCGCCGGCGTCCAGCGCGACCTGCTGCCGCTGGTCGAAGGCACCACCGTCAACACCAAGTACGGCATGATCCGCACCGACCATATCCTGTTCATCGCGTCCGGCGCCTTCCACCTGGCCAAGCCGTCCGACCTGATCCCGGAATTGCAGGGACGCTTCCCGATCCGGGTCGAGCTGGAATCGCTGTCGATCGCCGATTTCGAGCGCATCCTGACCAGCACCGACGCTTGCCTGACCAAGCAGTACGAAGCCTTGCTGGCGACCGAAAACGTGAAGATCGAATTTGCTCCGGAGGGCATCACGCGCCTGGCCGAGATCGCGTTTTCGGTCAACGAACGCACCGAAAACATCGGCGCGCGCCGGCTCTACACGGTGATGGAAAAGCTGCTGGAAGAAGTGTCGTTCAGCGCCAGCGAAACCGGCGGCAGCGCGCTGGCCATCGACGCCGCCTACGTCAACGCGCGCCTGGATGCGCTGGCGGTCAACGAAGACCTGTCGCGCTACGTGCTGTAAGCGTGCGCATCGGCAAAAGGCAGGAAGACATGGCGAACAAGGCCCTGGCGACGCGGCAGAAAATGCAGTTCCGCGTCGAACCTTCCCGCAAACCGCGCAACCCGGTCGCCGGCGCCGCCAGGCAGCGCGCGGCCGGGCCGCATGTCAGGAGCCCCTCGGCGCAACGCCAAGCCGCGCGCCAGGCCCTGAAAAAGACCGATCCATTCAAGCAGGAAGATTAGTTACCCTCAGCGTTGCTGCGCGTCGCCGCCGGCGGCGCATCCTCCGACGGCACGGTAGGCATGCGCAAGCCGCTGTGCATGCGGCTGCCCGGCCCGGACGAGCCGGTGGCGCTGGCGGCCGGCGGCGGCGGCCCCCCTTCGGCCGGCACGGCCTGCACCGGCATCGCCTGCGCCTGCATCACCGGCACCGGCGTCGGCAGCGGATTGCTGTTGACGCCGGGCGCCATGCCCGGCATCGGCGGCACAAAAGCGCCCGTGCCCATTTTCGGCGCGTCCGTCGCCAGGTCGACCCGCTTGGTCACCCCGCCGTCGGACAACAGCACATAACGCGGATGGATTTCCCGCACCGTCACGCCGGGGGCGACTTCCTTGCCCACCGCCAGCGCCTGCGCCGGCTTGCCGTCGAGCGCCAGGATGGCCGCGCTGCCGCGGCCATTGGCGGCGGCGACCACGCCGCGCAATTGGTAATTGCTCACCGCCGCTGTCGCGGCCTGGCCGCCGAACAGGCTGGCCGCCGCATCCAGGCTGGGTTCCAGCGCCGCCTGCAGCGGCACGGCGGCGATCTGCCGCGGCGGCGCCTTGAACAATTGCAGGGCCCAATACGCCAGCGACGCCGACAACGCCACAACGGCGAGAAAACTGAGATAGACTGGCAAACGCTTCATCGCTTCCTGATTCCTTGTGTGTTCATTATCGCACCAGCTGGTTGATTTCAATGATAGGCATCAGCACCGCCAGCACGATCAGCAGCACCACCACGCCCATCGCCAGGATCAGCGCCGGTTCCAGCAAGCCGGCGATGGTCAGCGTGCGGCGCTCCAGATCCTGCTCCTGGGCGCTGGCGGCGCGCTCCAGCATCGCCGGCAACTCGCCGGTAATTTCGCCGGCGCGTAT
>DASYLQ010000203.1:0-6532 GCA_036009485.1 Janthinobacterium sp. | reverse complement strand
GCCGGACTATGCCGCCGCGTTGCTCAAGGATGGCTTGGAGGGCAAGCGCATCGGCGTGGCGCGCAATTTCTTCGGCCACAACGTGGAGGTCGATGGCGTCATCGAAAAGGCGCTGCTGGCCCTGAAAGAGCAGGGCGCGATCCTGGTCGACCCGGTCGAAGTGCCGAATGCATCCAAATACGACGATAGCGAGACCGAAGTGCTGCTGTACGAATTCAAGGCCGGCCTGGCGGCCTACCTGAAGGAATATGCGCCGGGTGCGCCGATCGCCAACATGGCCGACTTGATCGCCTTCAACCTGAAGCACCGCGACCAGGAGCTGAGGTATTTCGGCCAGGAGCACCTGCTCGGCGCCGAGGCCAAGGGCGGCCTGGACAGCCAGGCCTACCTGGATGCGCTGGCCAACAACCACCGCTATGCGCGCGCCGAGGGCATCGACCAAGTGATGAAGGAACATCAGCTCGATGCGCTGGTGGCGCCCACCGGCGGACCGGCCTGGCTGACGGATTTCATCGACGGCGACCATTTCGGCGGCAGTTTTTCCTCGCCGGCGGCGGTGGCCGGCTATCCGCACATCACGGTGCCGGCCGGCTATGTGCACGGCTTGCCGGTCGGCCTGTCCTTCGTCGGCTCGGCCTTCAGCGAAGCGGCGCTGATCCAGATGGCGTATGCCTACGAGCAGGCGACCTTGCACCGGCGCCCGCCGCAATTCCCGGCCAGCGTCTCGCTGGCGGTCAAATAGCCGCAGCCGCGGCCCGATTCAGACGGCGTCGATGAAGCGCATCTTGAAGCTGCGGCCCTTGATGTTGCCGAAGTCGTGGCCCAGAGGATTGCCGCCGTTCAGGCGCTGAAAGGCGTCTGCGGCGATATGCCGGTCGAGCGCGACATAGGTCATGAACTCGAATACATTGATCTTGCCCACCTGTTCCTTCTGCAGGCCGGCGTCGCCGGTCAGGGCGCCCAGCAAGTCGCCGGGACGCAGCTTGTCCTTCTTGCCGCCCATGATGCACAAGGTGACCATGGGCGCCGGCTGCGCCGCTTCCTGCTGGTCGGCCTCGAGTTCCTTGACGTCGTGCCATGCCACCGGGCCGTCCTGGTAATCCTCGATCAGCTTGACCCATTTTTTCTCGTTCGGCGCGCACAGCGACAGCGCCAAGCCTTTTTCTTCGCCGCGGCCGGTGCGGCCGATGCGGTGGATATGCACCTCGGTATCCTTGGAGACGTCGACGTTGATCACCGCTTCCAGGCTGGGGATGTCGAGGCCGCGCGCGGCGACGTCGGTGGCCACCAGCACCGAGCAGCTGCGGTTGGCGAACAGCACCAGGATTTCGTCGCGCTCGCGCTGTTCCAGCTCGCCGTACAGGGCCAGCGCCGTGAAGCCCTGTGCGCGCAAGTCGAAGGCCAGTTCGCGGCAATGCACCTTGGTGTTGCAGAAGGCCAGCGTCGACACCGGCTTGAAATGCTTGAGCAGGCGCGCCACGACGGCGTTGCGGTCGTCGAAACCGATCTCGTAGAAGCGCTGCTCGATTTTGCTGTTGTCGTGCTGCGCCTCGACCGTCACTTCGGCCGGCTCCTTCAGGAAGGAGGCGGTGGCGCGGCGGATGTCGTCCGGGTAGGTGGCTGAAAACAGCAGCGTCTGGCGGCGTTCCGGGCAGGCGCTGACGATGCCGGCGATCTCGTCATAGAAGCCCATGTCGGTCATGCGGTCGGCTTCGTCCAGCACCAGGGTCTGCACCTTGCCCAGGTCGATGGTGGCGCGGCCCAGGTGGTCGCGGATGCGGCCCGGCGTGCCGACGACGATATGGGCGCCGTGTTCGAGCGAGGCGATCTGCGGCCGCATCGGCGCGCCGCCGGTCAGCGTCAGCACCTTGACGTTGCCCAGGCCGCGCGCCAGGCGGCGCAATTCGTTGGCGACCTGGTCGGCCAGCTCGCGCGTCGGGCACAGCACCAGCGCCTGCACGGCGAACCAGGCCGGGTTCAGCTTTTGCAGGATGCCGATGCCGAAGGCGGCCGTCTTGCCGCTGCCGGTTTTCGCCTGCGCGATCAAGTCGCGTCCCGCCAGCACCGACGGCAGGCTTTGCGCCTGGATCGTCGTCATGTCGCGGTAGCCCAGTTGCTCGAGATTGGCCAGGAAGGCTGGCGTCAGCGGCAGGCTGGAGAAAGCGGTGGAAGCATGGGAAGCGGTGTCGGAAGTCGGGTTCATGAGGGCGGGCCAGGGCAAGGAAGAGGTGGGCACAGTCTAACAGGGGCTGCCGGGCTTGTGCGAAAGGCGCGGCCATGGCGGCCGCGCCGGTGTGGTATCTATTGGTTTCAGGCCGGCGCCCATACCGGCAAGCCGGTCAGGTCGAGATTCTCGTCGCGGGTCCAGACCGGCAAGCCGCTGCTGTCGGTCGGCTCCAGCAATTCCAGCTGTTCCTGTCGCAGGCCGGCTTTCTTGATGCGCGCCGGCGCGCGTTTGGCTTCCTGGGTCACCGGCGTGATCAGCTCCAGGCTGGTCTGGCCGAAGCCGGGCAGGTCGAAGGTCGCATTGTCTTTTTTGTCTCTCATTTTCCTACCTCTTGCCACCGCGCGCCAAGCCAAGCCAGGGCCGGGCGCCGATGCAGCGGACCTGCGGTGGGTCCGCTTGAATAAGCGTGCGCGCCAAAACGCGCCGCAGAAAATAAAAGCCCGGCTGCGCGAGTCGGGCTCCAGGGCGGGTGATCAGCTGCGCGGACACTGCTGGCCGGTCCGATCAAGCGGCACGCAGTGTATCACAAACCCTTTTCGCCGTGCGCGCCGGTTTGCCCCCGCCGGTTTGCCCCGCGTTACCGGAAGCTCAGCGTGCCGGTCAGGTCGCCCGGCGGCGTCGCGCCGCGCGCGGCGAAGGCGGCGTTGCGCGCCGCCAGCCCCTCCAGCAGGGGCAGGTCGTGCAGGCGCGTGATCAGGCGCAGGATGGAGGTGGTGTCGTAGAAGGTATGGTCGACCATGCCTTTTTTCGCGTACGGCGAGACGACGATGGCCGGGATGCGCGTGCCCGGGCCCCAGCGGTCGCCCTTGGGCGGCGCGACGTGGTCCCACCAGCCGCCGTTTTCATCGAAGGTGATCACCACCAGCATGTTTTTCCACTGCGGCGATTCCTTCAGGTGCTGGATGACGTTGGCGACGTGCTGGTCGCCGGCCTCGATGTCGGAATAACCGGCGTGCAGGTTCAAATTCCCCTGCGGTTTATAGAAGGTCACGGCCGGCAGCTTGCCGGCCACGGCGTCGGCCAGGAATTTGTTGGAGATCGGGCTGTCGCCATTGCCGCCGTCGCGCAAATGCTCGGCGCGCGCCGGCGTGCCGGGGGCCAACTGCTTGAAATAGTTGAAGGGCTGGTGGTGATACTGGAAGTTTGGCTTGGCGCCGCCGCCCTTGGCATCCAGCGCCGCTTGCCAGGCGCCGCCATACCAGGCCCAGCTGACGCCTTTGCGCGACAGCAGGTCGCCGATGGTGTCGTAGGTTTGCGGCGGCAGCGTGTCGGCGTCGTCCGCATCGGCCAGCAGCGGATCGCCGCCGGCGGCGGGGCGGATATAACTGGGCTGGTAGGGCGGGGCCATGGTGTTGACGACGTAGCCGTCCGGCGTGATGGTGCCGTCGTTGACGTAGTGCGGCTTGCCGTCCAGCGCAGAGGCGGGCGAGTTTTCGGCCAGCGCCAGCCTGACGCCGGCGGGGCCGTCGGCCAGCACGGCGATCTTCTTTTTTGCGGCGGTCGAGGCGGCGTTGAAGTATTCGTTGGCGCGCCCCGCGACGAGGAACTGGTGGTTCATGTACGAGCCGCCGAAGGCCGCCATGAAGAAGTTGTCGCACAAGGTGAATTGCTGGGCGATCTGCCACATGTTCAGGTTCTTGCCGGTCTCGCCGTAATGGCCCATGACCATGCCGCCGGTGTCGGCCCAGGCGACGAAGCCGTCGTTCTTGCCGCCGTTGATCTGCATCTGGTTGTTATAGAAGCGGTGCACCAGGTCGCGCGTGACCAGGCCTTCCGGCAGCGGATGGCCGTCGGCGTCGCTCAGCTTGAACGGCGCGTTCGGCAAATCCTTGATCTGCTCTTCCTTGATCAGGTAATCCTTGCCGCCGATGTTTTGCTGCTGCGGCACCATGCCGCCCCAGATTTTCGGCAGCTTGGCAAGGACCGAGCCGTCGCGGTCCTTTTGCGCGGCCGCGGCGGCCGTCACTTCCGACAGCGGCGCGCTGGTGCCGGGGAAATCGGCGAACAGATTGTTGAAGCTGCGGTTTTCCAGGTAGATCACGACGACGTTCCTGATGCGGGCTTTCAGCTTGGCGTCGAGCGAGCCCTTGGTGGCGGCCGGCGCCGCCTCGGCGAGCGGCGCCAGCGGCAGGCTGCCGGCCAGGCCGACCGCGGTGGCGGCCTGGAAGATGCGCCGGCGCGAAGGATTGGCGGGCAGGTCGGCGGCGCTATCCTGCGCGGCGCCGTCTTTCGAGTCAGTTGCTTGGTCCACGCACATCTCCTTTGAATCCGGTTGTCTTGAATTGGCGAAAAATTGTAACATCCGCTACAGGATTGCGAAATGGGCGCCGCCAGGCTGCCGCGGGAAAGATGAAAGCGGCCCGTTCCACATATTATTGTGCGATACTGATCAAGTATTTTCTTTATAATGAATACGGCTCGGTCAAGGCGGCGGCGCGGTTGGTTTTTTTAATTTCCTTCTTGCAGCAACGATAAGGCGGGGCTCACCCCCAAAACAACTTAATAAATAGAGATAGGAAATTGAAATGGCAACTGGCAAAGTAAAATGGTTTAACGACGCGAAGGGCTTCGGCTTCATCACTCCTGACGCAGGCGGCGAAGATCTGTTCGCTCACTTCTCGGCGATCAACTCGACGGGTTTCAAATCGCTGGCGGAAAACCAGGCCGTGACGTTTGACGTCACCACCGGCCCCAAGGGCAAGCAAGCTTCGAACATCCAGCCACAGTAATCGGCTGAATGCATGAACAAATCCCCGGGCTCCGGGGATTTTTTTTTGCCCGCCGCCGCCGCAATTCAGTTGGCCATTCCGGCGCCGCGCGCCCTGGCTGCCTGTTTTTGCAAGGCATGGTGAAGAAGGGATCGTACATCTTGGCGATGCGGGAAGGGCCGGCGATCAGCGTGTTGGTGCCGGCGACGAGGCCGTCGCCGAGCAAGCGCTCGAAGCCGTCCGGACTGATGACGGCTCCACCTCGGATGGATGGAAGACGGATTGTTGCGCATCCGGATCCAGGGTGATCCGTCGACGAGATAGCCGCGTTGTGCGGTCAGGCCGCCGCACAGGATGTCGTCGAGTCCGGCGATGCCGGTCGACAAGCGAATAGTGGAATTGCGGTTGCAGCGCAGGGACGATATATCGTTCATGGGCTTGCCATCGGTCTGCCTTAAGGATTTTTATGTTCGATAGCGGACACATAAATAAAATCCCTTAGAAATATCGCCGACTCCGGGCGCGGCTCCGGGCTGGTACCGGCCGCGCGAATCAATCGCTTGTCCGCGGAATTTATTTGGTGGGTATATGATGGCCTTCGTCTTCCCACGCCTGTCAAGGCGGAACGAATGGAGGGAATATGGATACGCATTTCGGAGTTGGCGATATCGTTCAACTGATAGCCGGCGGACCGGTGATGACGGTGCTGGCGTCCGGCTTGAAGTCGCCGGTCAGCGACGCCATGGATGGCGTGTTGTGCGCCTGGACCGACAAAAAATTTGGTTACGAATGGGTGTATGACCGCGGCGCGCTAAGCTTGATCCGCAAAGAGCGCCGCCTGGTGCCGCGCTGGACCAGCGGCTGGAGGGGCGGGGCGCCTGCGGGAGAGGGAGCCGGCTGAGACGCAGGCTAAGCCCAAAAGCAAAAGCCGTTGATTTTCTTTCAGAGCCCCATATTCGGCTCACACCGTCATCGCCAGCCGCGCGGTGCAAACGCGGTGCGCGATGAATCAGCGAAACAGTTGCTCGAAGAACGGCCGGCATCCCGTCAGCCTGAGCCATGATGGGCTGGTAGGGTTTATTGCGCTTGGCTTGATACGCCCCAATTCAGCTCTATGACTAAAGAATAACAATGCCATCGGTACTCCTACAACCATTCTTGGAGGCATCATGGCAATTGACGTATACCTGCAAATCGACGGCATCAAGGGCGAATCGGCCGATTCCGCACACCAGGGCTGGATCGAACTGACATCGGCTCAGTGGGGCGTAAAGCAGCCCAAAAGCGCAACCGCATCGACGGGCGGTGGCCACACTGCCGAGCGCTGCGAGCACAAGAGCCTCTCGATCACCAGCTTGCAGACCTGTCCTCGCCGGTCCTGATGCAAAACTGTTCCGCTGGCCGGACCATACCGAAAGCAAGGCTCGAATTCATGCGTGCCGACGGTCAAGGCACGCCAGTGAAGTACTACGAGATCGAACTGGAGAATGTCCTGATCGGCAGCATGGACCAAGTTGTGCACGAAGGAACCGGCTTGCACGATTCTATCGGTCTCAAATTCTCAAGGGTGAAGTGGAAGTACACCCAGCAAAAGATC
>DASYLQ010000202.1:0-2076 GCA_036009485.1 Janthinobacterium sp. | reverse complement strand
CACCTTGAGCACGACGTCGCAGCCGTAGGCCTCGGCGGCGCCGCCGATGCCGGCGCCGGCGGCGGCGTAGGCCTCATCGGTGACCGACGACGCCAGGCCGGCGCCCGATTGCACGATGATCTGGTGGTGGACCGCCAGCTTTTTCACCGTTTCCGGTGTGGCGGCGACGCGGGTCTCGCCTTGTCTCGATTCGGCGGGAATGCCAATACGCATAATGTGTCCTCTATTGAGAGTGTGTAATTGTTATGGGTGACGCAAGAAAAATCGATGCTAGGTGCACCTTATGATTATGGAAAGTTAAATATTCTTTTGAAAACCATAAGGTATCGTTAATCGTTAAGAAAAAGCGGTACAAGTCGCGTGGAAATACGCCGCATTCATGTTGAACACCACGCTGGGCAGCACGCTGGAAGTCCGTCGGAGCAGCGCTTCATGGGCGCCGCCGGGAAAAAAAAGCCCGCTCATCTGTGAAGATTGCGGGCAAGGACTTCCGGAGATAGAGACGAATGATTATCAGTGCAGCGTTCTCGCGTCTCCTTGACTTCGGTTAAGAATGGAAAATTTTCCCGCGCTATTTTTTCGGCCGCGCCTGGCGCTTCGCGACGGGATTAAAGGGGATGATTTTCTGGATCTGCGCCGCGCCCTCGCTCAGCAGGAAGTTCTTGAACGCCAGCGCCACCGGCGGCAGGCGCTTGTTCTTGCGATGGACCACGAACCAGTCCAGCATCACTGGAAAACCTTCGACGTCGAGCACCGCCAGGCTGCCGGCCTGCAGCTCCAGGTTGATGGTATGGGCCGACAGGAAGCCGATGCCCATGCCGGCGATGACGGCCTGCTTGATCGTTTCGGTGCTCTTGATTTCCATGGCGATGTTCAGGTCGCGCAAGTGCTCGCCGAAACCGTCTTCCATCGAATTCCAGGTATCCGATCCCTTTTCGCGCACCACGAAGGGTTCGCGCTTCAGCAGCGACAGCGGAATTTTCTTTTTCCCCACCAGAGGATGGCCGGGCGCCGCCACGATCACATAAGGATGCGGGGCGAAGGATTGGTTGGTGGTGTCCAGTTCTTGCGGCGGCCGCACCATGATGGCCAGGTCGGTGCGGTTGGCCGCCAGCTGGGCCAGCAATTCCTCGCGGTTGTGCACCGTCAGGTTCAAGTTCACGCCCGGATTGCCGCGGGCGAATTCAACCAGCAGACGCGGGAAAAAATAATCGCCGGCGCTGATCACGGCGACGTTCAGCTTGCCGCCTGAAATGCCCTTGAACTGCGTCAGCGACTCTTCCGCCTCCTGGAACAGCTGGATGATGGCGCGGCTAAATTCCAGCAATTCAGCGCCGCCCGGGGTCAGGTAAACTCTTTTGCCGAGCTGCTCGAACAGCGACAGGCCGACGTGGCCTTCGAGCGTCTTGATCTGCGTCGAGACCGCCGGCTGGGTCAGGTGCAGCTCCTCCGCGGCGCGGGAATAACTCAGGTGACGGGCCACCGTCTCGAAGACTTTCAGCTGACGCAGAGTGGCGTTTTTCATGGCATTGCTCCGGATCTGGAGTATTAGGTATGGCTTATCATTATGCTTAAAAAGTTTAACTATGCCTAATCGTTTTTTGATCCTACGATGTCTCCATGGTCACAAAATTGTAATAAACGGCAAGCCATCGCGGCATACTGGAAAAGGAGAACGACATGTTCAAGAAGAGCGCACCGAAAAACGCGGCCCCTGCAACACCGGCCGATATTCACCGCAACGCTTACAACGCGGCGTTTTACGAACTGGGGCTGCGCTGGCATTGGGACGACGCGATTTATCGGACGGAGCTGTGCCAGGAAGGCGAGCGCGACTGCTTGCGCAACTACCTGAAATCGCACCAGTCGCACCTGTTGAAAGCCTATGACGCCGAGTTCCTGATCGACGCCATCCAGACCACCAAGGCGCGTTGCTACGAAACGATGACGGCGGAAGGCAGCCGTCCCGGCGCCCAGACCAATTGGGCCGAGTTGCACCAGCATCAGGTTGGCCACTAAACGGGCCACCAAGCGGGCCACCAAGCGGGCCAATGAGGTCGTCGCGCAAGAGTTTGT
>DASYLQ010000201.1:0-7626 GCA_036009485.1 Janthinobacterium sp. | reverse complement strand
GTAGTAGCCCGCGTCCTCGGGCGCCTGAATGCAGGTCGGCGCGTTTTGAATGCAGCTCGCTACAGCTACCCCAAATAAAAATTCCACCTTGCGGTGGAATGTTTGCCAACCCTTGCAGGCTGTGCAGATCTTGATTCCCGTGGCTTGGCGCCACGGGAAATGACCGAATTACTTCTTGCCGATCGAGCTGACGATGTTCAGGTTGCCGATACGGCCGGATTCAACGCCGGCGGCTGGATCGATGATGGCATCGATCAGGGTCGACTTGCCGGACTTGATCGAATCTTCCACTGCCTTGGCCAGTTCTTCCGGCGTGGTGACGCGCACGCCTTCACCGCCCAGGGAAATGCCGAACAGGTCGTAGCGGGTGTTCGGATTGAACGACATGCACGAGAACTGGTGCGCCGGATTCGCTTCGTCGCCGCGGTAGATACCGCCGTTGTTCATGATGATCACGGTAACCGGCAGGTTGTAACGGGTGATGGTTTCGAATTCCATCGCGCTGAAGCCGAATGCGCTGTCGCCGCAAATCGCCACAACCGGCTTGCCGGTTTCAACAGCAGCGGCAACAGCCGAGCCCATACCGACGCCCATGACGCCCCAGGTGCCGGTGTCGACGCGCTTGCGCGGCAGGTATTGATCGATGACCATGCGTGCATTGTCCAGCGCGTTGGCGCCTTCGTTGACCAGCGTGATGTCCGGGTAGTTTTTCAGCACGTCACGGATGGCGCCCAGCGAGTTGTGATAGTTCATCACAGGGGTCGGGGTCGACAGTTTCGAAGCCAGCTTGGCGCGGGTGCCGGCTGCACGCTCAGCAACAGCAGTCATCCATTCGGTCGGCTTGGTCATGCCTTTCAAGCCAGCGCGCAATGCGTTGACGCAGGACTGGACGTCGCCAACCAGCGGAGCGGCGATAGGCACGTTGCTGTCCATCTCGTTGGCCTGGATATCGATCTGAATGAATTTCTTCGGATTGCCCCAGGTTTTGCCCTTGCCGTGCGACAGCAGCCAGTTCAGACGCGCGCCGATCAGGACAACAACGTCGGACTCTTGCAGAATCATCGAACGAGCGGCAGCGCCGCATTGTGGGTGAGTATCGGAAACCAGACCTTTGGCCATCGACATCGGCGTAAAAGGAATGCCGGTTTCTTCGATCAGTGCCTTGATGTCGTCGTCGCATTGAGCGTAAGCGGCGCCTTTGCCCAGCAAGATCAATGGCTTCTTGGCGCCCTTGATCAGGTCGACTGCGCGCTGCACTGCGTCAGGACCAGGAATTTGCGCTGGAGCTGGATCGACTGGAACGAACACGGTGTTCTTGCCTTCCTCGGCAGGCATCGTGGTGCTGAACAGGCGCGCCGGGATGTCCAGGTAGACACCGCCTGGACGGCCGGACAGCGCGGTACGGATCGCGCGCACGACGGCGACGCCGATGTCTTCAACACGGTTGATACGGAAGGAAGCCTTGCAATGAGGACGAGCGATGTTCAGCTGATCCATTTCTTCATAGTCGCCCTGCTGCAGGTCGACGATTTCGCGCTCCGAGGAACCGGAAATCAGGATCATCGGGAAGCAGTTGGTGGTGGCGTTTGCCAGTGCGGTCAAGCCGTTCAAAAAGCCCGGAGCGGACACGGTCACGCAGACGCCTGGCTTTTTGGTCAGGTAGCCAGCGACCGACGCTGCGTAGCCTGCGTTTTGTTCGTTACGGAAGCTGTAGAACTTATTGCCACGCGCTTGCCAAATGCGACCAACTTCGGTAACAGGAATGCCCAGCAGACCGTACATATTCGTGATGCCGTTCATTTCCAGCGCGTCCATCAGGAGGTGGAAGCCGTCAGTCAGCTCGACGCCCGCTGCTACTTGAATGTCGTTTTTCATAGTAATGTTCTCTTCGTTAATTTCGATTAAGGCCCGGTTGGCCCCGGCACTTGCCATTAAAAAAACCGCGCTTTAACGGTAATTTCATACTTGAAAGGCACCTCTAAAAATCCGTTTCAGGGACTTTTAAAGATACCCTTAAACATGCGCCTAGCGCGTCGTTACTCAAGTGGCCGTATCATATCGATTCGCCCGCGCTTGTATCATTGACCACGGTCAATTTCATCGCATGATAAGCGACCTTCCCCCATCTTTTTCTTGCCATTTTCACCATCAATGCCGCTTGTTAATACTCATTCACAGAAAAACCCATCCGCGTCCAGTCCTGCTGCGTAAGACTTATATAAGATAGAGCAAGACTTGTATAAGACAGAGCAATACTTCATCCTGGATAATGCAAACAGGACTGCATGCGGTAAACGGCACGGCACAGTATCCTACCGTATCCATTATGCCGAACATACCGGTATCGGTATTGCGCGCGCGTTTACAGAACAGGAACGCCGAATGAGAACGGGGCCGCGCAGGCCCCGTTCTTTTCATGCAATAACTTGGCTACAACACCCTGAACCCATGCGTGCCGTCGCGCCCCAGTTGCGCCACCAGGCCAAACTCCCAATCCAGATACGCCTGCATCGCCTCGGCCTGCTTATCCGTGCCCTCATACGGCCGCCGGTAACGGTCGATCGCCGGCGCCGCCAGCCGCGTCAAGCCTGATTCCAGCGGATAGCCGGCGCCGGCCCAGGCAGCCGTGCCGCCGCTCAGCACCAGCACTGGCAAGTCGGTCAGCGCGCGCAAGTCGGCGGCGGCGAAACGCGCCAGCAAGCTGCTGCCGCAAGTCAGCACATACCTGCTCACGCCCTCCGGCAAGGCCTGCAAGCTGGCCGCCAGTTGCGAGCGCAAGGCAAACCAGGCGCCCGCAATATGCCGCTTGGCATAATTGGCGCCGCTGGTGAAATCCAGCACCGCCGTCTGTTCCGGCGCCGCGGCCAGCCAGGCCGCCAGCGTCGCCGCGTCGATCTCCTCCACCGCAGGAAAAGCCGGCAGCGGCGCGCTCCATTCGTCGCGCACGCCAAAGTCTTCCTCGGCCAGCTGGTCGATGACATGCACCTCGTGGTTCATCTGGCTCAGCCAGGACGCCGTCATGTTGGCGCGCACGCCATCGCTGTCGGCCAGCACGAAGCGGGCGCCGCGCACCGGCGCGAATTGTTCGGTCTCCTGCACCAGCTGGCCGCCGGGCGCGCAGCGGAATCCCTGCAGCCGCCCCCGGGCAAATTCCGCCGGCGTGCGGATGTCGAGAAAATACGTGCTGCGGCCGCTGTCGGTGCGCAGCTTTTCCAGCCCGGCCAGGTCGGTGCGCAGCACGCCGGCGCGGTCGGCCAGTTTGCGCGCATTCGCCGCCGCCGCTTGCCGGTTGGCCTCCGATACCGGGCCGAAGCTGCGCGACTGGCCATGCTCCAGCTGCTGCCCAGCCAGGGTCCAGCCGATGGTGCCGTTGCGCAGCGCCGCCACCTGGTTGGGAATGCCGGCATTGAGCAGCGATTGCGTGCCGATGATGCTGCGGGTGCGGCCGGCGCAGTTGACGATGACGCGGGTGGCCGGGTCCGGCGCCAGCTCGCGCACGCGCAGAGCCAGTTCGGCGCCGGGCACGCTGATGCTGCCCGGGATGCTCATGGTCTGGTATTCGTCGAAACGGCGGGCGTCGAGGATGACGATGTCTTCCTGCGCATCGATCAGCGCCTTGACCTGCTGCGCCGTCAGCGACGGCGTGTGGCGCTCGGCCTCGACCAGCTCGCCGAAGGATTTGCTCGGCACGTTCACGTCGCGGAACAACTCGCCGCCGTCCGCGGCCCAGCCCTCGATACCGCCGTCGAGCAGGGCGACGTCGGTATAACCGAGCTGGCGCAAACGCCGCGCCGCGGCCAGCGCCAGGCCTTCGCCGCCGTCCAGCACGACGATGGCGACGTCGCGCCGCGGCAGCTTGGTCCAGGCGTCGATCTCGATGCGCGAATACGGCAGGTTGGCGGCGAACAGCGGGTGTGCCTGGGCGTGCGGATCTTCCTCGCGCACGTCGAGCAGGGCGATCTCCCGCTGCGCCAGCAATTCGGCGCGCACCTGGGCGTAGCTGCGCAGCGGGAAGGCCGGCAATGGATGGTTTTTTGTCATGGCGGGAAAATCAGGCGGTCGCGTTGGCATAACCGGAACGGAAAGGCTTGACGCCGCCGTCCGGGCTGAAGATGGAGCGGTCGACCGCGCCGATGTCGGCGCCATAGACGTGCACGCCGATCGTCACGCGGTCGGCGTAGGCATTCGAGACCTGGTGGATGTCGCCCAGGGTCGGCGAGACGGCCGAGACATTGCCCGGTTCGAAACGCCGCGGCGGACCGTCCTTTTCCAGGCCGCCGCCGGCGCCGCGGCGAAAGCCCTGCTCGATCTCGGCGCCGCGCAGCAGGCCGATCAAGCCCCACACCGTATGATTGTGCACCGGCGTCGACTGGCCCGGTCCCCAGACGAAACTGACCACCGAGAAGCGCGCGGCCGGGTCGCGGTACAGCAAATACTGGCGGTAGTATTGCGGGTCGGGCTGGGCGCAGGCTTCGGGCAGCCAGTCGTCGCTGGCCACCAGCTGGCGCAGCAGCGCCCCGCCCTCCTCGACGATGGCGGCCTCGCCGGCGCCGCGTCCGACCAGCGCTTCCAGGCCGGCGACGAAGCCGGCCAGGCGCGCCGGCAGGGCGGTCTTCAAGGCGCTGGTCAATTCAACGGTGTCGCTCACAATGTCTCCTTTTTTAATGGCAGCGGCGGCATTCGGCGCCGTCCCTGTGATAGAGCATAATCCAATTTTTGTGCGCTCGTCATGGCATGGCCTCCTTTTCTATTCAGCCCGGCACAAAGACGCTGGGGTCGACCAGTTTGGCGGCGTCGACCCGGCTGGGGAACAGCCTGGCGGCATAGAATTCGTCGGCCACCTGCTGCAGCCGGGCGGTGATGTCGGCGGTGGGCGGCTTCAATTGCGGCCGGTCGCGCCCGACCACCAGCTTCACCACGTCCGGCGGCAAGCCGGTGATGCGGCCGAACACCCTGGCGTAATCGTCGGGATGTTCGTTGGCCCAGACGTTCGCGCGCGCCAGCCGGCGCAAGACGTCGGTCAGCGCCGCGCGCTTGCCGGGATCGCCCAGCGCCCGGTTCGAGGCGGCGATGACGCCGATGCCGGAATTGATGCCGACGCCGTCGCGCAGCACGCGCGCGCCATGGATCTCGGCCTGCGCCTGGTAAGTGCCGAAAGTGGCCCAGGCCTCGATTTTACCGCTGGAAAAAGCCACCGCCGCATCGCTGGGCAGCATGAAGCCGACGCTCAACTCTTCCTGTCTCAGGCCGGCTTCGCGCAGGGCACCGAACAGCAGGTAATGGGCGACGCTGCCGCGCGCCGACGAGACGATCACCGAGCGCCCCTTCAAGTCGGCCACATGGCGTATGGCCGAACCGGCCGGCACCAGGATCGCCACCCCGGTCGGCGACGACACGCTGGCCGCAATCACCCGCACCGGCGCGCCGCCGGCCGCCGCGGCCAGGGCCGGCGTGTCGGCCGACATCGCCGTATCGACGTCGCCCGAGACGACCGCCTCGAACAGCGGTGCGGCGCCCTGGAAGCTGGCCCACTGGATGGCGTAGGGCAGCCCTTCCAGCACGCCGGCCGCCTCGGCCTTGCTGCGCAAGAGATTGACCTGATCGCCCAGCACCAGGGTCACCCTGGACAAGCCGGCCGGGCCGGAAGACGCCGCGCTTTCCGCCTTATGGCCGCAGGCGGCCAGCATGGCGGCGGCCGGCAGCGCCGCCAGGGCCGCCAACGCCTCGACCGCGCGCCGCCGGGTTGGATTAAAAGTCATAGGAAGCCTTTGCGTAGTAAAAGGCGCCGGTCGGGGCGAACGGCGCCGGCCCGTAGACAAAAGCGGAAGAGCCGGAATTGGCGTCGCCCGGGCCGTTTTTATCCGGCAGCACATTGAACAGATTGGCCGCGCCCAGCGTCAGCCTGGTTTGCCTGGTCAGCGAGTAAGAGAGGTCGAGGTCGGTCAGCCATTTGGCGCCGAAATGGTAATCCTGGGCGCGGTTGGCGGTGGTTTGCCAGGTGTATTTGCCATAGCGCGTGGTTTGCAGGCTGACGTCGAACTGGTCGAAGAACCATCGCGCCGACAGAATCAGCTTGGTCTTCGGCGTCGCCGTCAAGTCGCCGATGCCGCCGCCGGCCGTATAGCCGAACCACACCAGGCTGCCGCCGGGATTGGCTCCCAGGCTGCTGATCTGGCTCGGCGTCGGCTTGATGCTGGTCACCGCGGTGATGTTCCAGTTCAGCGCCGCGCCCCAGCGCACCACGCCGTAGCGGCCATAGTCGCCGCTGGCGTCGGTCACCAGGTCGGCGCCGCGGGTGCGGGTGTCGGCGGCGTTGGCGAAATACTGCACCCACTCGCTGCCGGTCAGGCCGGCGGCCGTCAGCAGCGGGGCCAGCGCCGGCCCGAACATATATCCGGTGCGGACGATGCGGTCCTTGACCGTGATCTGGTAGGCGTCCAGCGTGATGTTGACCGTCGCGGCCGGCTTGTAGACCAGACCGAGGCCGAAGTTGGTCGATTTTTCCGGTTCCAGGTCTTTCGCGCCGAGCGCCCGCGCCAGCGCGGAATCGTTGCGCAGCAGCTTGGACAGACTCGGCGCCACCTCGCCCGTGACGGGGTTGATGTTGGTGCGGTTGTCGGTCTGGGCATAGCCGATCTGCGTCAGCGAGGGCGCGCGGAAGCCCGTGCCGGCCGTGCCGCGCACGGCGAACGCGGGCGTGATGTCGTAGCGCGAATTGAGCTTGCCGCTGACGGTATTGCCGGCGCTATCGTTGTAATGTTCGGCGCGCGCGGCGAAATCGATGAACCAGGGTTCGGTCGGATACAAGCCGATGTCGTTGTACAGCGCCAACACGGTGCGGCGGATGCTGACGGCGTCGGCCGGCGCCAGCGCCACGCCGGCCTGGGCGCCGACCGCCGCCGGCTTGCCGACGTTCGGATCGCCGGCCTGGTCGCCCGGCTGGAACACATAGCCGCCGTTGAGGTAGCCGAGCGGATCGCCGGCATAGGTGGAAAAACGCTCGCTGCGCTGTTCCAGGCCCCATGACCATTGCAGCGGCCTTTTCAAGCCGATGTCGACGGCGCGGGTGAAGTCTTCATTGCTGGTCCACTGCTCGAACTGGTAGGCGGCGAGATTGTCGAAACTGGTCGGCGCGGCCGGCCCGAGCGAGGGGTTGATGGTCAGGTTGCTGTACTGGCGCGCGCGGTTCTTGCCGTAGCCGGTACTGAAATCCCAGTTCCAGCCGGCCAGCTTGCCGCGCGCGCCGGCGTTCAGCTGGAAGTCGTAGGAACTCATATTGTTCACGGCGAAATACCCGTCCGGGAAAATCCGGTCTATCGTCGCCAGGCCGTTCGCCCTGCGGAAGTTATTCCCGGCGATGGAATTGCGCGTGCCGGCGGTGCCGAAGGCGTACAGGGTCACGTCCCGGTTCAGCGGCAATTCGGCGTTGAGCGCGATGTCGTAGGCTTCGATGCCGGGATCGCCGTTATGGGCGCCGTCGCGGTTCCAGCTGGCGTTCCCGGGATTCGACGCCGGCGAATAATTCACCAGGTTGGTCGAGGGGAAGTTGTTCCACGACTGGCCGCGGTCGCGGGCGCTGGCGGCGACGTGGATAAAACCGTCGCCGTCCAGCGTGAAGCCGGCGTC